>NZ_JBQEOZ010000004.1:113726-338019 GCF_052045495.1 Microbacterium sp. 22242
CCTCTTCCGCATCAGGTCACTTCACGTCGTCGTCGACCCAGTCCATCGACTTGGTCACGGCCTTGCGCCACAGCCGCAGCTGGCGGTCGCGCTCGGCGTCGTCCATCGACGGCTCCCAGCGGCGATCCTCCTGCCAGTTGGCGGAGAGGTCGTCCAGGCCCGACCAGAAGCCGACCGCGAGACCGGCCGCGTAGGCCGCGCCGAGGGCGGTCGTCTCGGCCACGACGGGACGCACCACCGGCACGCCCAGCACGTCTGCCTGGAACTGCATGAGCGCGTCGTTCGCGACCATGCCGCCGTCCACCTTGAGTTCGGTGAGGTCGACGCCGGCGTCGGCGTTGACCGCGTCGAGCACGTCGCGGGTCTGGAACGCCACCGCCTCGAGCGCCGCACGGGCGATGTGGTTCTTGTTCGCGTACCGGGTGAGGCCGACGATCGCGCCGCGCGCATCCGGGCGCCAGTACGGGGCGAACAGCCCGGAGAACGCCGGGACGATGTACACGCCGCCGTTGTCCTCGACCTGACGGGCCAGCTCCTCGACCTGCGGGGCCGAGTCGATGATCCCGAGCTGGTCGCGCAGCCACTGGATGAGGGATCCGGTGACCGCGATCGAGCCCTCCAGTGCGTAGTGGGTCGGTCCGTCGCCGAGCTTGTAGCCGACGGTGGTGAGCAGCCCGTTCTTCGAGTGGACGATCTCCTCGCCGGTGTTGAAGATCAGGAAGCATCCGGTGCCGTAGGTGTTCTTGCTCTCGCCGGTGTTGAATGCCGCCTGGCCGAACGTCGCGGCCTGCTGGTCGCCCAGGATGCCCGCGATGGGCGTCTCGCGCAGCAGGGACGAGTCCTCCGCGGCGCCGTAGACCTCGGAGGAGGAGCGGATCGACGGCATCATCGACTTCGGCACGCCGAAGGCGTCGAGGATGTCATCGCGCCACTGCAGCGTCTCCAGGTCCATGAACATGGTCCGGGACGCGTTGGTGACGTCGGTCGCGTGCACGCCGCCGTCGACGCCGCCGGTGAGGTTCCAGAGCACCCAGCTGTCGGTGGTGCCGAAGAGCAGGTCCCCGGCCTCCGCCTTGGCCCGCGCGCCCTCGACGTTCTCCAGGATCCAGGCGATCTTGGTGCCGGAGAAGTAGGTCGCCAGCGGGAGGCCGACGATCTGCTTGAAGCGCTCGACCCCGCCGTCCGCCGCGAGACGGTCGACGATGGCCTGGGTGCGGGTGTCCTGCCACACGATCGCGTTGTAGACGGGCTTGCCGGTGGTCTTGTCCCAGACCACGGCGGTCTCGCGCTGGTTGGTGATGCCGACCGCGGCGATGTCGTGACGGGTCAGGTCGGCGCGGCTCAGCGCCAGCCCGATCACCTCCTGGACGTTGGCCCAGATCTCCGAGGCGTCGTGCTCGACCCAGCCGGCTTGCGGCAGGATCTGCTCGTGCTCCTTCTGACCGGTGGCGATGATGCTGCCCTTGCGGTCGAAGATGATGGCGCGGCTCGAGGTCGTGCCCTGGTCGATGGCGATGACGTAATCAGCCATGTGCTGTTCTCCTTTGAATCGCGGTTCGGGTCAGTGGCCGAGGTGCAGCAGCACGTTGGCGGCGAGGGCGGCGATGGCGCCGCCGAGGAGGGGGCCGAGGACCGGCACCCAGGAGTAGGACCAGTCGCTGGATCCCTTGCCCTTGATCGGAAGGATGGCGTGCGCGATGCGCGGTCCGAGGTCGCGGGCCGGGTTGATCGCGTAGCCGGTCGGTCCACCGAGCGACGCGCCGATCGCGACGACCAGCAGGGCGACGGGGAGCGCGGTCAGCGCGCCGAGGCCCCCTGGCGTGCCGATCTTGGCGACGCCCGAGTCGGCGAACGCGAGGACCACGAACACCAGGACGAACGTGCCGACGATCTCCGTCACCAGGTTCCAGCCGTAGGACCGGATCGCGGGACCGGTGGAGAAGACGCCGAGCTTGTTGGCCGGGTCGGGCTCCTCGTCGAAGTGCTGCTTGTAGGCGAGCCAGCACAGCACCGCGCCGATGATGGCGCCGAGCAGCTCGGCCCCCGTGGCGACCAGGTACTGGGTGAAGCTGATCTTGTCGGCGATCAGCAGCCCGAGTCCCACGGCCGGGTTGAGGATGGCGCCGGAGTACGCCGAGACGAGGACACCGGCGAAGACCGCCAGACCCCATCCCCAGTTCACCATCAGGAAGCCGCCGTTGAAGCCTTTGTTCTTCGCCAGGGCGACGTTGGCGACCACACCGCAGCCGAGCAGGAGCAGCATCGCGGTGCCGACCAGTTCGGAGAGGAAGTAGAGCCCGAGGTTGACCTCAGTCATGTCTCCATTGACCTTTCGCAGGGCATCGGCCCCTCTGCCGATGCGATGTTGGGGTGAACGCCGATGAGGGCGGCGGGGGAGCTCGTCAGCCGCGGGTGCGGGCGACGAGGGAAAGTCCGTGCCGGAAGTTCAGCAGCTCGCGCGTCCGATCGATCTCGGCGGTGACGCGGGCGCGGTCCCAGCCCAGCAGCGGGGCCAGGGCCTCGGCGAGCTCTTCGAGGATCTCCTCGGTGACGTCGCCGGTGAAGGCCAGGCTGGTGCGGCGCAGCACGACATCCTCGAGGCGCACGATCAGCTCGTGCGCGACCATCCACTCCAGCTCGCGGGTCGACAGCGCGCCGGCGGCGAGGGGCGCGTCGGCGCCCTGCTCGACATGCCGCCAGACGTCGGCGGCGCGGGTGCCGTAGCGGACGAGCAGCGTCTCGGCGCGGTCTCCTGCGCCCGGCAGGTTCTGCGAGATCCACGCCGCGCGCGCGGCGTCCCCCTGCGGGTAGCCCTTGCCGCCGCCGATCGCACGGCCGAGCGTCGACACGACGCGGGTGCGGCCGAGGAGCTCCAGGATCCGGTCGGAGAGCGACTCCCCGAGGGCGCGGAACGTCGTCCACTTGCCGCCGACCAGGCTGAGGTGCGGCACGCCGCGGCTGTCGTCGACCTCGACGCGGTAGTCGCGGGAGACGAAGCCCGGCGCGGTGTCCTCGTGCCGGGGGAGCGGCCGGATCCCGCTGAAGCGGTACACGATCTGGTCGCGGTTCACGTCGATCGCCGGGAAGACGTGGTGCACGAGATCGAAGAAGTAGTCGACCTCGTCCTCGGTGCACAGCGGCACCTCGCGGGGATCGGCGTCGATGTCGGTGGTGCCGACCATGACCTTCCCCTTGAGCGGGTAGATCAGCACTATGCGGCCGTCGGAGTGCTCGAAGAAGATCTCGCGCCCCTGGGTCGCGGCCTCGAGCTCCGGGTTGTCCAGGACGATGTGCGAGCCCTTGGTGCCGCCCATGAAACGGGTCAGCTCGCCCAGGGCCTCGTTCGTGAGGTCGGTCCACGGGCCGGACGTGTTCACCACGACGTCGGCGGCGATCGCGAACTCGGTGCCGGTCTCGCGGTCGCGCACCAGCACGGCGTCGCCCTCGTGGCCGATCGCCTCGACGTAGTTGAGCGCGCGTGCACCCGGGTGCGCGGCACGCCCGTCCTGCAGCACGTCGAGGGCGAGCCGCTCCGGATCGTGCATCGACGCGTCGTAATAGGTGGCCGTGTACTTGATCTTCGGATCCATCGCCGGCAGCTCCGCGAGCGACTTCTTGCGCCCGAGGAACTTGTGGCGCGGCACCATCCCGCCGTCGCGCGAGAAGGTGTCGTAGATGGTCAGTCCCATCTTGATCAGGAACGCGCCGCGCTCCTGCGGCTTGCCGGACTTGTGCGTGAGGAAGCGCAGCGGGGCGGACAGGATCCCGGAGAACGTGGAGTAGATCGGGATCGTGGTCTCGAGAGGCTTGACGTAGTGCGGCGCGATCCGGATGAGGCCGTTGCGCTCGGTGACGGACTCCCGCACGAGGCGGAACTCGCCGTTCTCGAGGTAGCGGATGCCGCCGTGGATCATGTGGCTGGAGGCGGAGGAGGCGCCGGAGGCGAAGTCGCCGCGTTCCACGAGGACGACGTCGACGCCCTGCAGCGCCAGTTCGCGGAAGGTGGAGATGCCGTTGATCCCGCCGCCGATCACGAGAACCGTGGTGCGGCCCGCTTCGCGGACCTCGGTCACCTCGGGGCGTTCTGCGGCCTTCTGGGGCTGGTCTGTCATCGTCGTCTCCTTCCCGGATTTCTCACAGCATTCCCCCAGGCGCCCTTATGCGCAAGCAAGCTGCACGGATGTGCAAGAATCGGCGGGATCGATCCGGGGAGGCCGCGAAATGGATGAACGGAAGCGCCAGAGCAAGGTCGTGGCCGCGCTGACGGCCGCTCGGCTGTACTACCTGCAGGACAAGACGATGGACGTCATCGCCGAGGAGTTCGGCACGTCCCGCTCCTCGGTGTCGCGGCTGCTGACCTACGCGCGGGAGGTCGGCCTCGTCGACATCCGCATCAACTCGCCCATCGAGCACGCGGGCGCGCTCGAGCAGGAGCTGCACGACCGGCTGCACGTGTCGGCGCACGTGGTCCCGATGCCGGAGAGCGTCACCGAGGTGGAACGGCTGGAGCGGGTGGCGCTCACCGCGGGGAGGCTGCTCACGCAGATCATCGACTCCAACATGGTGGTCGGCCTCGCCTGGGGTTCGACCATCAGCGCCGTGAGCCGGGAACTGGGACAGAAGGAGACCCGCGGCACCACGATCGTGCAGCTGAACGGCGCCGGCAACACGCTCACCAGCGGCGTGGAGTACTCCAGCGACATCCTGCAGCGGTTCGGCACGGCCTTCGGCGCACAGGTGCAGCAGTTCCCCGTCCCCGCGTTCTTCGACGACCCGCGCACCCGCGAGGCCATGTGGCGCGAGCGCAGCACGCTGCGCGTGCTCGATCTGCAGGCGAAGATGGACCTCGCCGTGTTCAGCGTGGGCTCGCCCAGCGCGGAGGTCCCCAGCCGGGTGTACGTCGGCGGGTACCTGGGCCGCGACGACTACCGCAGCCTGCGCGAGGACCGCGCGATCGGCGACGTGGCCACGGTCTTCTTCCGTGCCGACGGCACCTGGAAGGACATCGCCCTGAACGCGCGAGCGACCGGGCCAGGCCTGGATCGCCTGCGCCGCGTGGCGCGGCGGTTCTGCATCGTGGCGGGGGCGCAGAAGCTGCCCTCGCTGCGGGCGGCGATCGGGGCCCGTCTGGTCACGGACGTGGTGCTCGACGAGGGGCTCGCGCGTCAGCTCGTGGAGGGATGACCGGGACTCTCAGAGCGTCTCGGGACCCGAACGGAACTCCCGGATCAGATGATCCACGACCTCGTGCAGGTCGCCGCCGTGCGCGTCGGCCACGGCCACCTGCCGCTCGTAGCTCGCCCCGCTGCGGAGGATGTCCGTGATCCCGCCGAACTCGGCCGCGCAGCGCAGATCCGCCGCCACCGGCGCGAGCGTCTCCTGCAGCTCTGCGAGATGGTCGCGGATGGAGCGCTGCGCGCCGTCCGCACCGACGATCGCCTCCGCGTCGAGTCCGTAGCGCGCCGCACGCCACTTGTTCTCGCGGTGGAACCAGGGCGGGAGCACCTGCAGCGGCCGGCCCTCGTCGAGATCACGGGAGAACGACTCGACCAGCACCTGCGCGAGCGCGGCGACGGCCGCGAGCTCGGGCAGGCTGGACATGCCGTCGCACGCGCGCACCTCGATCGTGCCCCAGCGGGGCGCCGGCCGGATGTCCCAGCGCACCTCGGTGGCGTCCGCCATGACCCCGGTGCGCACCATGTCGTCGAGGTACGACTCGTACGCCGCCCAGTCCGGCAGCGCCCAGGGCAGCCCCGCGGTGGGGAGCTGCTGGAACACGAGCGCGCGGTTGGACGCGTAGCCCGTGCGCTCCCCGGCCCAGAACGGGCTGGACGCGGCGAGGGCCTGCAGATGGGGCAGATAGGAGGTGAGCGCGCCGATGATCGGCAGCACCTTGTCGCGATCCTCCACGCCGACGTGCACGTGGATCCCCCAGATCATCATGTTCCGACCCCACCACTGCGTCTTCTCGATCAGCGAGTGGTAGCGCGTCTTGTCCGTCACCCGCTGGTCGTACCACTGCGCGAAAGGGTGGCTGCCGGCGGAGAGCAGTTCGATTCCCGCGGGGTCGGTGGCGCGGCGGACCGCGGCGATCGCCGTCGCGATGTCTTCCACGGCGTCGGCGACGGACGATCCGATGCCGCTCGTGACCTCGATCGTGTTCGTGAGGAGCTCGCCCGTGACGGTGTGCCGTTCGTGGGCGCTCGCCTGCTCCAGCTCCTGCAGCAGGTCGGGGGCGCGACCGACGAGATCCCCGGTCTGCGGGTCGGCGAGCATCAGCTCCCACTCCAGTCCCACGGTGGAACGGGGCGACGTCGCGAACTCGATCGGCATGGGACCTCGATTCGGTGCGGAAACCGGATGGCCAATGATGGCACGCACCGGCGGATCCGCCCATGCCCGGTGACGTCGCGAGTCGACCCCTGGCTGCCCCGGGGACGGCTCGGCCGGACGCGCCGGTCGTGCCGTTTCGCGGCGGCGCTCCTGATCTGGCAGAATGGAGAGCTGGATCGCCGCTCGACCCTCTATCCGGCCGCGGTCCGCCCTCAGAGCTTCCACCGGGTGTGCACCCCACGCTTCTGGTGATCAGTTCGTCTTCCTTCCACACCATTCAGGAGAATCGTGGCTGTCAAGATCCGTCTCAAGCGCCTGGGCAAGATCCGTGCGCCCTACTACCGCATCGTCGTCGCCGACTCGCGCACCAAGCGCGATGGTCGCGTGATCGAGGAGATCGGCAAGTACCACCCCACCGAGGAGCCCTCGTTCATCGAGGTCGACTCCGAGCGGGCGCAGTACTGGCTCTCCGTCGGCGCTCAGCCGACCGAGCAGGTCACCGCCATCCTCAAGATCACGGGCGACTGGGGTCGCTTCAAGGGCGACAAGGACGCGAAGTCCACCCTCAAGGTCGCCGAGCCGAAGGCCGCGTTCGAGATCGACGCCGCCAAGAAGTCGGTCGTCAAGCCCAAGGCCGAGAAGAAGGCCGAGTCGGTTGCTGAGCCTGTCGAAGCACCCGCCGCCGACGCAGCGGACGCTGCGACCGACGCGGAGTAATCCGTCGTGCTGGCTGCCGCGCTCGAGCACATCGTCTCGGGGATCGTCGATCACCCGGACGATGTCACCGTCACCGCTTCCTCGTCACCCCGTGGCGACGTGCTCGAGGTGCGCGTGCACCCCGATGACCGGGGACGCGTGATCGGGCGCGGCGGCCGCACCGCCAAGGCCCTGCGCACGCTGATCACGGCGCTCGCGGACGGACGTCGCGTGCGCGTCGACGTCGCGGACGACTGAGCGTGGCAGCCAGCGAACGCGCAGGAGGCCGCAACCAGCTCCGCGTGGGGCGCCTCGTCAAGGCGCACGGACTCAAGGGCGGGCTGAAGGTCGAGCTGTACACCGACGACCCGGCCGGCCGGTTCTTCGTCGGCGCCGAGTTCACGTTGCAGGTGCCGGAGGCATCTCCGTGGCACGGCAAGACCATCACCGTCCGCGAGTACCGGGTGATGAACGGCAGCTCCGTCGTCTTCTTCGACGACGTCGAGGACCGCACCGCCGCCGAGGGTCTCGTCAAGGCGATCCTGTGGATCGACCAGGACGACGACATCGACGAACCCGAGGACGACGCCTGGTACGACCACCAGCTCACCGGCCTGGACGTGGTGCGCGACGGCGTCGTGGTGGGCCGCGTGATCCGCGTCGAGCACCTTCCCGCTCAGGATCTGCTGATCGTGCGCCCGACGAGCGGATCCGGCGAGGTCATGGTGCCGTTCGTCTCGGCGATCGTCCCCACCGTCGAGGTCGCCGCCGGCCGCATCGTGGTGACCCCGCCCGCCGGGCTCTTCGAGGACCTCGAGGAGGAAGCCCCGGAGGCCGCGGCCGAGGCGAGCGAGACGGCGCCAGAGGCCGCCGATCAGGACGCGCCCGGTGCGGATTGACGTCGTCTCGATCTTCCCGTCGTACTTCGACGGTCTGACGCTCTCGCTGCTCGGCAAAGCCAGGGACAGCGGCATCCTGGACGTGAACGTCCACGACCTGCGCGACTGGACCAGCGACCGGCACCGCACGGTCGACGACACGCCGTACGGCGGCGGCGCCGGCATGGTCATGAAGCCCGAGCCCTGGGGGCTCGCGCTCGACGCGCTCGCCTCACGCGTCGCGGCGCCGGCGGATGAGCCGGGCCGTGCCGAGCAGCGCCCCACCATCGTCTTCCCGTCCCCTGCGGGCGAGGTGTTCCGCCAGGCGACCGCGCGTGAGCTGGCCACCAGGGACCACCTGATCTTCGGCTGCGGCCGGTACGAGGGCATCGACGAGCGCGTGTTCGAGGAGGCCGCGGGCCTCGGCGAGGTGCGCCTGATCAGCCTCGGTGACTACGTGCTGAACGGGGGAGAGGTCGCCGTCATGGCGATGATCGAGGCGATCGGCCGCCTGATCCCCGGCGTCGTCGGCAATCCGGACAGTCTCGTCGAGGAGTCCCACGAGGACGGCCTGCTCGAGTACCCGTCGTACACCAAGCCGTCGCTCTGGCGCGGCCGCGAGGTGCCGCCGATCCTGCTCAGCGGCAACCACGGCGCGATCGCGGCCTGGCGCAGGGAGCAGCAGCTCGAGCGCACCCGTCGCCGACGCCCCGACCTGCTCGCGGACTGACCGCCCTCGAGAGCGGGCAGGGACCGGCGCGGGGCTCAGTCGACGCCGAGGAACGAGCGATCGGTGAGCACGATGGGGCCCTCGTCCGTGATCGCGACGGTGTGCTCGGAGTGGGAGCCGCGGGATCCGTCGGCGCTGCGCAGCGTCCACCCGTCAGGGTCGGTGACGAGCTCGTCGGTGGTGGCCAGGAACCACGGCTCGAGCGCCATCACCAGGCCGGCGCGCAGCGGGAAGCCGCGTCCGGCGCGGCCGTCGTTCGGGACATGGGGGTCGCCGTGCATGACCCGGCCGACGCCGTGCCCGCCGAAGTCCGTGTTGATCGAGTAGCCCTCGCCGTGCGCGACCGCGGCGATCGCGGCCGAGATGTCGCCGATGCGATTGCCCACGACGGCGGCGGCGATCGCCGCGTCCAGGGCGCGTTCGGTCGTGTCGATGAGGCGCAGATCCTCATCCCGGGGGGTGCCGACGACGAACGAGACCGCCGAGTCCGCGACCCAGCCGTTCACCGAGACCGCGAAGTCGAGCGACACGAGGTCCCCGTCGCGCAGCGCGTAGTCGTGCGGCAGACCGTGCAGCACCGCGTCGTTGACCGAGGTGCAGATGACCTTGCCGAACGGGCTCGCGCCGAAGGACGGGTGATAGTCGATGTAGCAGGACTCCGCTCCCGCCTTGCGGATCAGGTCGTGCGCGCGTCGGTCGATCGAGAGCAGGTTCGTGCCGACCTTGGTGTCCTCCCGCAGGGTCGCCAGCGTCTCGGCCACGAACCGGCCGGCCGCGCGCATCTCGTCGATCTCGGCAGGGGTGCGCAGTTCGATCATCGGAAGTCCTCTCGTCGGATCCATTCTCCCGTACGGCGCACGCCCCGGATGCTCACAGCGAACGCCGGGGCGGACGGCGCGATGCGGACGTAGCATCGCGGTATGTGGATCCGGCGCGCGTTCTTCTCCTGGCTGTTCCCGGCGGCACTGGTGCTGCCGCTGTGGCTGTTCGTGGGGTGGGCGGTGTTCCAGGGCGGGTGGGCGATCCTCTGGGTGCTGTTCATCGCGATGCCGTCCGTGCTGGTCGGCGAGCTGCTGATCGCGTTCCTGGTGCGGGCGCGGGCGAGCGTGCGGGCGGCGAGGGCGGTGTCATGGCAGGACGTCGCAGGGGTAGCGCTCTGGCACGCGCTGACGATCGCCGTGGGCGTCTTCCCGAGCGCATTCGGCTGGGTCCTGACCGCAGCGGTCGTCGGTTTCCTCGCCGTGTTCTGGTCGACGCTGTGGCAGCTCTGGCGGGAATCCGCGTCCGCGCTGCAGCGCGCCATGGATCCCGGCCTCCTCGGCGGAGAGCCGGCGGCACCCCCGAGGAAGGCCGCGCCGTCGGCCCCGGCGGCCTCCGGCTCGTCGATGCGCGGCCGGGTCATCGTCGTGTCGGAGAGCCCGGGTGCCGCAGAGGGCTCGCAGCGCTGACAGCCGAGCGGGGCGCCGATCCCTGTTTTGGTGCGGGTCCGGATCCGTGGCAGAATGGTTCTTTGTGCCGTGACCCCGGTTCTGCCTCAGGGGAACCCGCGGACGCCTCGCGCGCCGTTCGGCACACACCACACTTCCATCCTTCCCACGTGCATGCGACCTGAGGCGAGTGCAGAGAGAGACGATCATGCAGATCCTCGACGCCGTCGATGCGGCTTCGCTCCGTTCCGACATCCCCGACTTCTTCCCCGGCGACACCGTCAAGGTGCACGTCAACATCGTCGAGGGCAGCCGCTCCCGTATCCAGGTCTTCCAGGGCGTCGTCCTCGGCCGTTCGGGTGATGGCGTGCGCGAGACCTTCACCGTCCGCAAGATCAGCTTCCAGGTGGGCGTCGAGCGGACCTTCCCGGTGCACTCCCCGGTGATCGACCACATCGAGGTCGTCACCCGCGGTGACGTGCGTCGCGCGAAGCTCTACTACCTCCGCAACCTGCGCGGCAAGAAGGCCAAGATCAAGGAGAAGCGCGAAGCGCGCTGACCCGCGGTTTCCAAGAAGCGCCCCGAGACACGTGGTCCCGGGGCGCATTTTCCTGCCCGGGACGTGAGAACCTAGATGGTGCCGTCGCTCCGACGGCGATCGGCTGTGAAGGATGGCGCATGACGGACGAGATCGCGGCCGAGCAGGTCGGCGCGCGCCGGGAACGGCCGGAAGAGCCGAGACGTCGCGGCTGGGTGGTCTTCCTCCGCGACGTGCTGGTGATCCTGCTCATCGCGGTGCTGGTCTCCTTCCTCGTGAAGACGTTCGTGGTGCGCAGCTTCTTCATCCCGTCCGGGTCGATGGAGAACACGCTCCTGATCAAGGACAGGATCCTCGTCGACGAGCTGACCCCGCACTGGAACGGCTATCACCACGGGGACGTGATCGTGTTCAAGGATCCGGGCGGCTGGCTGCCCCCCGCGGCGCCGCAGCCGCAGCGGTCCCCGCTGCTGGACGCCGGGGAGTGGTTCCTCACCCTGATCGGGATCGCGGCCCCCGACTCGGACGACCACCTCGTGAAGCGGCTGATCGGCCTTCCGGGCGACCACGTGGTGTGCTGCAACTCCCTCGGCCAGATCACCGTCAACGGCGCGCCGATCGACGAGTCGGCGTACCTGAAGCCGAATGTCGGCGACAGCCGCGCCTCGAGCATTCCGTTCGACGTGACCGTGCCGAAGCGGACCGTCTGGGTGCTCGGCGACAACCGCACCCGCTCCGAGGACTCTCGCTACCACCAGAACCAGCCCGGTCAGGGATTCGTGCCGATGGACAACATCGTCGGCCGCGCGTTCCTGATCACCTGGCCGTTCAACCGGTTCGGCATGATCGACGGGCACTACGCCGTGTTCAACGGCGTCCCCGAACCCCAGCCCCGAGGGCGTCGTCGTGACGGTCGTCGAGCCTAGCCTCACGCTCGAGCGTCGGCTGCTGCGTGAGCATCCGATCCTGATCTGCCTCGACGAGGTCGGTCGCGGCGCGCTGGCGGGACCGGTGGCCGTGGGCGCCACGGTCGTCGACGCGGCGGCCGCGCGCCGTCGCGTGCCCCAGGGGCTCCGCGACTCCAAGCTGGTGCCGGAGAAGCGCCGCCCGGAGGTCGCCGAACGCGCAGCCGCGTGGGCCCCGGCCAGCGCGATCGGGTGGGCGGAGAGCACCGAGATCGACGAGGTCGGGATCATCCGCGCCCTCGGGCTCGCGGCCTCCCGCGCGATCGCGGCGGCGTGCGGCGACCGATTCGATGCGAGCGCGGCGCTCGTGATCCTCGACGGCAACCACGATTACGTCTCCGCGGTGCACCCGGCGCCGCTGACCGTGCGCTCGATCATCAAGGCCGACCGGGACTGCGCCTCCGTCGCGGCCGCCTCCGTGCTCGCCAAGGTCGCCCGGGACGCGCTCATGGTCGACCTCGCGCCCTCGTTCCCGATGTACCAGTGGGAACGGAACAAGGGCTATGCGAGCCTCGAGCACCGTGACGCCATCCGTGCGCGGGGTCTGACGCGGCATCACCGCTCGTCCTGGGCGATCGCCGGCGCGCCCACGCTGTTCTGACGACCGGGCGCGCCCGCCGGCTCCGGTGCGACAGCGCGGATCCCGTCCTCGTAGGATGGAGGGACCATGGATGACGACGCCTTCGACGACTACGACCGCGAACTCGAGCTCGCCCTGTACCGCGAGTACCGCGACGTGGTCTCCCAGTTCCAGTTCGTGGTGGAGACCGAGCGCCGCTTCTACCTCGCCAATGAGGTGAACGTGGTGCGCCGCGACACCGAGCACGACTTCTACTTCGAGGTGTCGATGAACGACGTCTGGGTGTGGGACATCTACCGCGCCGACCGCTTCGTGAAGGCGGTCCGCGTGCTCACCTTCAAGGACGTCAACGTCGAGGAGCTCTCCCGGCGGGAGTTCGAGCTGCCGCAGGAGCTGTCGCTCGACGGCGAGTGAGGCGGGGGAGTCCGTTCGCCTCGACGGCCCGGCTCTCCGGGGCATTCTCATCGTCGCGCCTTCTGCGTCCTCGCTGATCGCTCCGTCCTCCCCAATTGCGCGGCGGGGGTGATTCCGCACCGGTTGCGTCCGCCGGGCGATGCGGGCCGGGTGAGCCCGTCAGGCTGTCCGCATGGCAGCGAAGGACGACCTCGGACGCGCAGGTGAGGACCGTGCGGCGGCGCATCTGACCCGACTCGGATACCGGGTGATCGACCGCAACTGGCGATGCGACCAGGGCGAGCTCGACATCGTCGCGGTGGGCGGCGGGGTCCTGGCCTTCGTCGAGGTGAAGACCCGGCGGAGCCTGGACTTCGGGCACCCCTTCGAGGCGATCGACGAGCGCAAGCGTCAGCGGCTGTGGCGGCTCGTGCATGCCTGGGTTCGTGCGCATCCGCAGTCCAGCCGAGGCCTGCCGCTGCGTCTCGAGGCGATCGGGATCGTCGGCGAGGACCCGGCGGTCGGGTCGCTGGAGCATCTGCAGGATCTGCGATGACCGCCCGCACCTGGGCCGTGGCCCTCACCGGCCTGAACGGACACATGGTCGACGTGGAAGCGGACCTGTCCCAGCAGACGCCGGGGTTCGATCTCATCGGGCTGGCGGACCGCGCTCTCGGCGAGGCTGTGCGCCGCGTGCACAACGCCTGCAAGAACAGCGGCCTCGACCTGCCGCGGCGCAAGCTCACCGTGAACCTGTCGCCGGCGAGCCTGCCCAAGCACGGCTCCGCCTTCGACCTGGCCATCGCGATCGCCGCGCTCGGCACGGAAGGGGCGCTCGACCCGGCGTCGCTCGCACGCACCGTGCACCTCGGCGAGCTCGGCCTCGACGGCCGTCTGCGTCCGATCCCGGGCGTGCTTCCCGCCCTGCACGCTGCGAGAGCGGCCGGGTTCGAGCGTGCGGTGGTGCCGGTGGCGAACGAGGCCGAGGCGCGGCTCGTGCCCGGAATGGAGGTGCACGCCGCGGCCAGCCTCGCGCAGGTCGCGATCCGGCACGGCGCCGAGCTCGAGGATCCGGGCGATCCGGATCCGATCCTCATGCCGGACGTCGTGGAGCAGACGCCGTCGAGCGATGACCTGGCCGACGTCATCGGCCAGGAGGAGGCGGTCGAGGCGCTCATCGTCGCGGCCGCCGGCGGGCATCATCTGCTGCTGACCGGGCCGCCGGGCGCGGGCAAGACCATGCTGGCGCGCCGGCTGGCCGGTATTCTGCCGGACCTGGACGAGGGCGCCGCGCTGGAGGCGGCGTCGATCCGCTCGCTGATGGGCGAACCGCTCACCCGGCTGGAGCGGCGTCCGCCGTTCGTCGCCCCGCATCACAGCGCGTCGATCGCGGCCCTCATCGGCGGCGGGTCGCGTGCGGTGCGACCGGGTGCGATCGCGCGGGCGCACGGCGGGCTGCTCTTCCTGGACGAGGCGGCGGAGGCGCCGCGCACCGTGCTCGACTCGCTGCGGCAGCCGCTCGAGGCCGGCACGATCGAGATCCACCGGGCCGAGTTCACCGCGCGGTTCCCCGCCCGGTTCCAGCTGGTGCTCGCGACGAACCCGTGCCCGTGCGGGGCGTTCGGCGTCGTCGGCGAGGAGTGCGTCTGCCCGCCGTCCGCGATCCGCCGGTACGCCTCACGGCTGTCCGGTCCGATCCGCGATCGCCTCGACATCGAGGTGAAGGTCGCGCGAGTGTCAGCGGTGCAGGCGACCGCGCAGGAGCGGGGGTCGGTGAGCACGGAACAGGCGAGGGCGCGCGTCGCCCTGGCGCGCGAACGGGCCGCGCGTCGCTGGCAGGGGATGCCATGGCGGGTCAACGCGCACGTCCCGGGCACCTGGCTGCGCCAGGGGGAGCATCGGCTTCCCGCTGCGGCGAGGGCGCCGTTGGACCGGGCCCTGCAACGCGGCGCGCTGACCCTGCGCGGCTATGACCGGGTCCTGCGGATCGCGTGGTCGGTCGCGGATCTCGCCGGGGCCGAGACTCCCGCGCTCGAGCATGTCGGGCGCGCTCTGTACTTGAAGAAGGGGATGACGCTATGAGCACGACCACGGACCGGGGCCGAGCCGCGAGCCCCGCGGAACGGCGGCGACGGCTGGATCTGCTGCGCGCAGACGCACGGATCCTGGCTGACGCCCTGCGCATCCGGGAGGACGCCGACGAACCGGGGATCCTCGCAGGCCTGCTCTGGAACCTCGTCACCGAACCCGGCGACGGGGTCGCGGGTGCACTGGTGCGGGCGATGGGGCCAGAAGACGCACTGGAGTGCGCCTTCGGCGGCGGAGCGGCCGCCGAATCAGGGCTCGGTTCCGTGGAGGACCGGCCCGCAGCGCGAGCCCTCCGTGACGGGCGCGCCCGCTGGGCCTCCCGGCTCGATCCGGAGTTCGTGCGCGGTGCGCTGCAATCCGCCGTGCGCGCCGGGATCCGGCTGCTGCTGCCCGGGGATCCCGAGTGGCCCTCGCTGCTCGGTGACCTGGGAGACCATGCGCCGCTCGCGCTGTGGCTGCGCGGCGACGCGGCCGCGCTCTCGAACGCAGGTGTGGCGATCGTCGGCGCCCGGGCCTCGTCCAGCTATGGCGAGCACGTCGCCGGGGAGCTGGCCGGTGAGCTCGCCGGAGCGGGCTGGACCGTCTTCTCCGGTGGTGCGTACGGGATCGACGGCACCGCGCATCGGGCGGCGCTGCGCGCCGGCGGGATCACCGTCGCCGTGCTCGCCGGTGGCCTCGACCGGGCGTATCCCGCCGGGCACGCGCAGCTCTTCGAGCGGATCGCGGGGGCCGGGGCGGTCGTGAGCGAGGTCCCCTGCGGAGGTGCGCCCACCCGATGGCGGTTCCTGGAGCGGAACAGGGTGATCGGCGCGCTGGCCGGTGCGACCGTGGTCGTCGAGGCCGGCTGGCGCAGCGGATCCCTGAACACGGCGGGACATGCTGCGGCGATCGGCAGGCCGCTCGGGGCGGTCCCCGGACCGGTCACCTCCGCCGCCTCCGCGGGATGCCATCGGCTGCTGCAGGAGTACGACGCGCGATGCGTGACATCCGCGGCCGACGTGCGCGAGCTGCTCGGTGTGGCGGTCCCACCGGTCGAGATGGCGGGGGAGGAGCCGGACATGATCCGTCTCGCCGACGCGCTGACCACGCGTGCCGCCCGCACCGGCGAGGAGCTCGCGCGACGCAGCGGGCTCTGTCTCGACCGGGTGGAAGCGCTCCTCGGCATCCTGGAACTGGACGGCAGCGCGGTCCGGACCGACGCGGGCTGGCGGAGCGTCGAGCGGTGAGGACGTCTGCACGCGCGCGCTCCCGTCGACCCCGCGCGTGCTCCCGTCGACCCCGCGCGTGCTCCCGTCGACCCCGCGCGTGCTCCCGTCGAAGGGGAGTCGGGAGCGCATGCTGAAGATATGCGCGTATCCGAGGCCGCTGCGGCGTTCACGGCGCACCTGTCCCAGGTGCGCCGCCTGTCGCCCGCCACCGTCCGCGCCTACCGGTCGGATCTGGCCGATCTCGCCGCCGCGAGCGGCGATCCGGAGATTGCCGAGATCGATCTCGAGGCGCTCCGCGACTGGCTCTGGCGGGCCACGCAACGCGGTGACGAGCGTTCCACGCTCGCGCGGAGAACGGCCGCCGTACGGTCGTTCTTCGCATGGGCGACCGAGACGGCGGCCGTGGCGGCCGATCCCAGCCTGCGCCTCATCGCGCCGAAGCGGGGCAGGACCCTTCCGGCGGTGGCGTCGGCGGACGCCATGCGCGTGCTGCTGGACGAGGCGCGCGACGCCGCGCTCGACGGCGATCCGGTGCGGCTGCGCGACAGCGCGATCCTCGAACTGCTGTACGGATCCGGCATGCGCGTCTCCGAGCTGTGCGGACTCGCCGTCGACGACGTCGACCTGGAACGAGGCACGGCGCGCGTGCTCGGCAAGGGCGGCAAGGAGCGCGTCGTGCCGTTCGGCGCCCCGGCCAGGGACGCGATCGCCGCATATCTGAGAAAGGCCCGCCCCGTCCTCCTTGCCCGCGCGGACCGCCCCGGGCCCGCTCTGTTCCGCGGCGCGCGGGGCGGAGCGCTGGGTCCTCGAACGGTCTACGAACTCGTCGCGCGGGTGCTCGCGCCGGTGATCGGCGCGGAGACCGTCGGCCCGCACGCTCTGCGGCACTCTGCCGCCACCCACCTCCTCGACGGCGGGGCCGACCTGCGCGCCGTGCAGGAGATCCTCGGTCACGCGAGCCTCGGCACGACCCAGATCTACACGCACGTCTCCGCCGAGAGGCTCACCGCCACGTACCGTCTCGCGCACCCGCGAGCGTGACTCCGCGCCTGGTGGGCGCTCGCACGACCCGCGTCCCGCCGCGCGCCCTGGCGGAGGGTGAAGAACCCGACCGCATCCGTCGCACCCCCGCCGCGCCACGCCCGGCCCGAAAGCGCCCACCCCGTCTGCAGCGGACGGTCAGCACCCGCCCGATCCGCACGGGAGCAGCACGGCCCGCGGCGCTCCGCCGAACAGCAGCATGGGGTTGATGTAGACGCCGTTCCAGCGCACGCCGACGTGCATGGTTCCGGCCGGGGCGTGGCCTCCGGAGGCGGATGCGCCGACCACCTCGCCGCGACGAACCACGGTCCCCGGTGCGAGGCTCGTCTGCACGGGCTCCAGCGTCGTGACCAGGCCGTTGCCGTGGTCGATGGTCAGCAGCGGGCGGTCCACGACTGTCCCGGCGAACGCGATGGCGCCGTCGGCGGGGGCGCGCACCTCGCCGGACGCGGCGATGTCGATCCCGCGGTGCCCTGGACCGTACTCGTGCGCGGGTGCGCGGAACGGCACGATCACCGAGCGGGCTCCCGCCACGGGCCACAGCCACCCGGCGTCCGGGAGCGCCGGCGATTCCGCGGCAGCGTGCGGGCTGCCGCCCAGGATCGCCGAGGAGCCGAGGAACAGGACGAGCCAGAGGCACAGCAGACGGCCGGGAAGAGCGAGCCCTGCCCCTTGCGCACGGCGAGCGGGTGCGCGGGATCCGATCGAGGTCATCGTCCGAGCCTTGCGGAGCATGCCCGCTGCGCGGCGGTCTTCCACGCAGTCGGTGCAGGATCAGGCCCGGCACGGGACTGTGCGGGAGGAAGACGGATCAGGTCCCCCGCCCTGATATGCTTGCAGGGCATCCCGTATGACGGGGTGACTACGCGTGCCCACAGCGTTCAACGTGGCGAACACTCCACAGGTCCCTCGGAAGAGGGCGGAGTGCGCGCCGGGCACCAGGATCGCCGGTCGACCGACCGGGAGAACAACCTCAACAACAAGGAGTACGACCATGGCCGTCGTCACCATCCGCCAGCTGCTCGACAGCGGCGTTCACTTCGGACACCAGACCCGCCGGTGGAACCCGAAGGTGAAGCGCTTCATCCTCACGGAGCGCAGCGGGATCCACATCATCGACCTGCAGCAGTCGCTCGGCTACATCGACAAGGCCTACGACTTCGTCAAGGAGACCGTCGCGCACGGCGGCACCATCCTCTTCGTGGGCACCAAGAAGCAGGCGCAGGAGATCCTCGCCGAGCAGGCCACCCGCGTCGGCCAGCCCTACGTCAACCAGCGCTGGCTCGGCGGCCTCCTCACCAACTTCTCCACCATCGCGAAGCGCCTCGCCCGCATGAAGGAGCTCGAGGAGCTCGACTACGAGACCCCGTCCGTCTCGGGCTTCACCAAGAAGGAGCTGCTGCTCAAGAAGCGCGAGCTCGACAAGCTGCACAAGTCGCTGGGCGGCATCCGCAACCTCACCAAGACCCCGTCGGCCCTGTGGGTCGTCGACGCCAAGCGTGAGCACCTCGCCATCGACGAGGCCAAGAAGCTCGGCATCCCGGTGATCGGCATCCTCGACACCAACGCCGACCCGGACGACTTCCAGTACCCGATCCCCGGCAACGACGACGCGATCCGCTCGGTCTCCCTGCTGACCCGCATCATCGCGGACGCCGCGGCCGAGGGCCTGCAGCTCAAGCACAACCCCGACGCCGGCGACGCCGAGCCGCTCGCGGAGTGGGAGCAGGAGCTGCTCGAGGCTCCTGCCGCGGACGAGGCGCCCGCTGCGGCCGCCGAGGAGACCGCTGAGGTCGTCGCGACCGAGTCGGCCGATGACGCCGCCGCGGCCGTCGCGCACGACGAGGCGATCGCCGCCGAGTCCGGCGAGGAGACCGCCGAGGTCGCCGCCACCGAGACTGCCGACTCCAAGTAAGCAACCACGCACACACACGAAGCAAGGAGCCACCACAACATGGCCAACTTCACCATCGCCGACATCAAGGCGCTGCGTGAGCAGCTCGGCACGGGAATGGTCGACACCAAGAAGGCGCTCGAGGAGGCTGACGGCAACGTCGAGAAGGCCGTCGAGATCCTGCGCCTGAAGGGTGCCAAGGGCAACGCCAAGCGCGCGGACCGTTCCACCAGCGAGGGCCTGGTCGTCGCCCGCGAGCAGGACGGCGGCGTGACGCTCGTCGAGCTCGCCTGCGAGACCGACTTCGTCGCGAAGAACGAGCGCTTCATCGCGCTGGCCGACAAGGTCGCCGACGCGGCCGCCGCGGCCAAGGCGAACTCGGTCGAGGAGGCCCTCGCGGCCGATGCCGGCGGCCAGACCGTCGAGCAGCTGATCTCGGACGAGGCGGCCATCATCGGCGAGAAGGTCGAGCTGCGTCGCGTGGCCACCATCGCGGGCGACAGCACCGAGGTGTACCTGCACCGCACCAGCAAGGACCTGCCGCCGCAGATCGGCGTGGTCGTCGCCTACACGGGCGGCGACGCGGAGACCGCGCGCAGCATCGCCCAGCACATCTCGTTCGCGAACCCGTCGTACCTGTCCCGCGAGGACGTGCCGGCGGCGGACGTCGAGAAGGAGCGCGAGATCGTCACCGAGATCTCTCGCAACGAGGGCAAGCCGGAGGCGGCGCTGCCGAAGATCGTCGAGGGGCGCGTGACCGCGTTCTTCAAGCAGGTCGCCCTGCTCGAGCAGGACTACGCCAAGGACAACAAGCTGTCCGTGGGCCAGGTCGCGAAGGACGCCGGTCTCACCGTGACCGGCTTCGCGCGCTTCAAGGTCGGCGCGTAACAGCATTGAAGGGGTTCGGATCCGTCAGGGTCCGGACCCCTTCGTCATGCCCCGAAGGATCTGACGTGCCTGGCACGGTAACTTGTTCACGGATGAGAGGAAGCACTCCATGACCGAACGACAGGGTCGACGTCGCGTCGTCCTCAAGCTCTCCGGAGAGGCCTTCGGCGGCGGCCAGCTCGGGGTCAACCCCGACATCGTCAGTCAGATCGCCCGGGAGATCGCCGCAGCGACCGACCGGGTGGAGATCGCCGTCGTCGTCGGCGGCGGCAACTTCTTCCGCGGCGCGGAGCTCAGCCAGCGCGGTATGGACCGCGCCCGCGCGGACTACATGGGCATGCTCGGCACGGTCATGAACGCCCTCGCCCTGCAGGACTTCCTGGAGCAGGCGGGCGCGTCGCCGCGGGTGCAGTCCGCGATCGCGATGACCCAGGTAGCCGAGCCGTACCTGCCGCTGCGCGCGGAGCGGCACATGGAGAAGAGCCGGGTCGTGATCTTCGGCGCCGGCGCCGGTCTGCCGTACTTCTCCACCGACACGGTCGCGGCGCAGCGCGCGCTGGAGATCGGCGCCGACGAGGTGCTGGTCGCGAAGAACGGCGTCGACGCGATCTACACGGCCGACCCGAAGAAGGACTCCTCGGCCGAGCGGATCGAGGAGATCACCTTCCAGGACGCCCTGGTGCGCGGACTGAAGGTCGTCGACTCGACCGCGTTCAGCCTCTGCATGGACAACGGCATGGACATGCGGGTGTTCGGCATGGAGCCGGCGGGCAACATCACGCGCGCGCTGCTCGGCGAGCCGATCGGCACCCGCGTCATCGCCTGATGCCGCACGGATCATCCGGTTCCGCGCGGATCCTCGGCCNCGCACCCCCGATAGACTGAGTCGAACCCCCTGACGATAGGAGTCACCGTGATCGCGGATGTCCTCGCCGACACCACCTCCCGCATGCAGCGCGCCGTCGAGGCCGCCAAGGAGGACTTCAGCACGGTGCGCACCGGCCGTGCCAACCCGCAGATGTTCCAGAAGGTGCTGGTCGAGTACTACGGCACGCCCACTCCGCTCGCGCAGCTCGCCTCCCTGGCGAACCCCGAGGCGCGCACCCTCAACGTCACGCCCTACGACAAGTCCGCGCTGAAGGCCATCGAGCAGGCCATCCGCGACATGCCGAACCTCGGTGCGAACCCCACCAACGACGGCAACCTGATCCGCGTCACCATGCCTGAGCTCACTGCCGACCGCCGCAAGGAGTACGTCAAGCTGGTGAAGTCGAAGGGCGAGGACGCCAAGGTGCACGTCCGCGGGATCCGTCGCAAGGCGAAGGACGAGCTGGACGCTCTGAAGAGCGAACTCGGCGAGGACGAGATCGCCCGCGCCGAGAAGGAACTGGATTCCCTCACGCGCCAGCACGTCGATCTGATCGACGAGGCTGTCAAGCGCAAAGAGGCCGAGCTCCTCGAGGTCTGAGGCCCGGCATGAGCACGCCATCCGGGGACGACGACGCCTCGCGGATCCCCCCGCGCCCGCCCCTGCCGCCGCGCACGGGGGATGACCTGCCCCCGCGCAGCGGCGAGAACGCGCCGCCGCGGACCGGTGACAACCTGCACGCACAGTGGCAGGCGAAGAAGGCGGAGATCGAGACGCATGTCTCGCACGCCCGTGGACAGATCGACCAGGCGAACGAGCGGATCAAGGAGCGCACGGGTCGCGACCTCGTGCTCGCGACCCTCGTGGGGGTGCTGATCGGCGCGGTGATGCTTGCGTCGCTGCTGCTCGCGAAGTGGTCCTTCGTGATCGTCGGTCTCGCAATCGTGCTGCTGGCGATCTGGGAGCTCGTCCTGGCGCTGCGCGCCGGAGGGCGCAAGGTCGATCTCTGGCCGCACCTCGTCGTGGGCGCAGCCCTGGCCGCGGCCGGCTACTTCGCCGAGCCGTGGCTGTGCTGGGTGATGCTGTTCGTCGCCGTCTTCGCGGTCGTCGTGTGGCGGCTGGTCGGACAGATGGTCGCGCGCGACGGCCGCACCTACGGCGACGTCCTGACGGACGTGCTCGCGGCCGGCTTCATCCAGGTCTACGTGCCGTTCCTCGGCGCGATCACCCTCATGCTGCTGCACCAGCCGCGCGGCGAGTGGTGGGTCCTCGCCTTCATCATCGTGGTCGTGGTGGCCGACACCGCCGCCTACGCGTCCGGTCTCCTCTTCGGGCGCGGCGGACGCCACCCGATGGCCCCGCGGGTGAGCCCGAAGAAGACCTGGGAGGGCTTCGCCGGGGCGGTGCTGGGGTCGCTCGTGGCCGGCGCGCTGATCGGCTACTTCATGCTCGGCATCCCGTGGTGGGCCGGCGTCGTGTTCGGCGCGGCCCTGGTCGCCTCGGCGACGCTCGGCGACCTGGGGGAATCGCTCCTGAAGCGCGACCTCGGCATCAAGGACATGAGCTCCTGGCTGCCCGGCCACGGCGGACTGCTGGACCGGCTGGACAGCATCCTGCCCTCGGCCGTCGTCGCCCTCGCCCTGTTCCACCTCCTCACACCCTTGGCGGCCGCATGACGAATTCCGCAGACGAGCCGAGCACCGGCTCGTCGTCCAGCTTCCCCGTGGTCGGCCGGCGCGAGAAGGGCTACCAGCGCGCCGCGGTGGACGCCTTCCTGGGGCGCGCGCGTCGCGCGTTCGAGGAGGAGGCGGAGGGGATCAGCGCCGCCGACATCCGGGCGGCCTCGTTCCCGCTGGTGCGCGGCGGCTATCAGATCGTCGCGGTCGACGCCGCCCTCGCCCGCGTCGAGGAGGCGTTCGCGCAGCGCGAGCGGGCGATGGCGGTCGCGGCGCGCGGCGCGTCCGCCTGGGTGGGGCAGGCGCGCTCGGAGGCTCAGGTGATCCTCGAGCATCTCAGCCGGCCGCAGGGGCACCGCTTCGCCCGTACCGGGCTGCTCACCTTCGGATACCGGATCGACGAGGTCGATCACGTCGCGAAGCGGATCGTGCGCTTCCTCCGCGACGGCGACGAGCTCTCCGCCGAGCAGGTGCGCCAGACGGCGTTCCGGATGCAGCGCCGCGGATACCGGGAAGAGCAGGTCGACGCCCTCCTGGACGCGACGATCGACGTGCTGCTTGCGATCCGCTGAGCGATTCCCATCGCGAATTCAGGTTCGGCTGGCTAAACTCGGAGCCATTGTGACTCCCGATAACGATTTGATGTCGGCGCCCGCCCGAAACGCCGCGCAGAAGGACTCCGTATCCCGTGCTGCCCGCGGCACCGCCGCGTCCCCGCGTCGCCGCACGACGTCGGCGATTCTCGCGGGCCTCGCGGTCGTCGGGTTCTCGGTCGCGATCGTGGCGCCAGCCGGCTTCGCGATGTCCAGCGCCGTGCCTTCCGCAGCCGCCGCGACGACGGCGTACTCGCTCGCCGCGCACGACGCGCAGAACATCACGGTGTCCGTGCACGGCGCCGCACCGACCGCACAGGCCAGGGACGTCTTCGGGGTGTACGTGAAGCCCAAGCCGACCCCCACGCCGACTCCCACCCCGGAGGTCGCGTCGTCGGATTCGTCTTCCGACTCGAGCAGCGACTCGGGTCCTGCGCCGCTGTTCTACAGCGGCGGCGGTGCGCCGGCGGAGTGGATGGCGGCCGCCGGCATCGCCTCGAGCGACTGGGGCTACGTCGACTACATCGTCAGCCGCGAGAGCGGCTGGAACCCGAACGCCACGAACAGCAGCTCGGGCGCGTGCGGGCTGGCCCAGGCCTACCCTTGCGACAAGGTGCCGGGCAACGGCTACAACCCCGTCGACAATCTCCGCTGGGCCAACGGCTACGCGGTGGGACGCTACGGCAGCTGGGCGGCAGCGCAGTCGTTCTGGGCCGCCAACAACTGGTGGTGAGAGTCCGCTAGCCCATGCCACGCTCGCATCGACGACGTCCGGAGCGCCCGCGCGAGGACTCCCTGGACCGTCTCATCGCGGGATGGAAGCGCACCGAGGTGAGGGGCGCCGCGGAGTGGTACGTGCAGCCGCTGACGGCCGCGCAGGCGCAGAAGGAGTACCTGTGCCCCGGCTGCTCGGGCATGATCACGGCCGGCACGGCGCACCTGGTGGTGTGGCGTGCGGACGGCGTCCTCGGTGACGCCGCGGACCTGGCCGCACGCCGGCACTGGCACGGCGGCTGCTGGACGAGGAGCTGACGTGGAGATCCGCGGACCCCGCGCCCTGCCGGCGCGGCGCGAGGACATCGAGCTGCGCACCGGCGACGGGCTGCGCCTGGTGGGCGAGCTCGCCCTGCCTGCGGATGCGGATCCGGTCGCCACGCTGGTCACCCTGCATCCGCTTCCCACGGCGGGCGGCTTCATGGATTCGCACATCCTGCGCAAGGCAGCCGCCAGGCTCCCCGCCTTGGCGGACCTGGCCGTGCTGCGGTTCAACACGCGCGGCACGAGCTCGCCCCGCGGCACCAGCGACGGCGAGTTCGACGGTGGCGGCGCGGAGCGGCTCGACGTGGCCGCGGCGATGGACCTCGTGCGCGAACGAGGGCTGCCGCGCCCCTGGCTGGTCGGCTGGTCCTTCGGGACCGAGCTCGCGCTCAAGTACGGACGCGAGCACGACATCGAGGGCGTGATCCTGCTCTCTCCTCCGCTGCACCGCGCGACGCCGGAGGAGGTGGCCGCCTGGGCGCACGACCACCGTCACGTGGTCGTGCTCGTGCCCGAACTCGACGACTACCTGCGCCCGCCCGAGGCGGCCGCCCGGTTCGCGGCGATCCCGGACGCGAAAGTCATCGCGGTCGCCGGCGGCAGGCACCTGTGGGTGGGGGAGAGCCAGACCCGGCGGGTGCTCGACGAGATCGTCGCCGCGGTCAACCCCGCCGCGCTCCCGCTGGCGCGGGAGTGGCCGGCGGGCTGAGGCCGGCAGGTCCCCGCGTCAGCGCTCGTTCATGCGGGGGATCAGCACCTGACGGTAGATGATCAGGATGCTGGCGGCGACCGGGATCGCGATGAGCGCCCCGAGCAGGCCCAGCAGCGCGCCCCCGGAGAGGGCCGCGATGACGACGACGGCGCCGGGAACGGACACGGCGCGGTTCATCACCCGCGGCGAGATCACGTATGCCTCGATCTGCATGTAGATGAGGTAGTAGATCGCGGCGATCAGCCACGCCAGCGGCGGCGATCCCAGCCCCGGGATCAGGCACAGCAGCACGATGATCGTGGATCCGGTGAGGGTGCCGACGAGCGGGATCAGGGAGAAGAAGAACGCGATCACCGCGAGCACGATCGGGAACGGCGCCTGGATGATCGAGAGGAAGATGAAGCTCAGCAGCCCGTTGATCACGCCCATCGTGACCTGGCCCATGACGTAGTGGCCGACCGAGGCCGTGATCTGCTCGGCGAGGTCGATGAAGCGGTCGCGCTTGGACGCCGGCACGACCTGGTAGACGGCGCCCTTCAGCGACGGGATCGCCGCGGTGAAGTAGATCGTCAGGATCAGGACGATGAAGGTGCCGCTGATGCCGGCGAAGAGCGCCCCGCCCAGGACGATCACACCCTGCCCGATCGAGTTGCTGATGTCGCCCAGGTTCTTGGTCAGCCAGCCGTTGATGTACGTGAACACGGTGTCCACGTCGAGGTTGGGGAAGAGCTCGGTGAGCCGCTGCCGGAAGTCCGCGAGCGCCGTGCCGCGGGTCACCAGCGCCGAGATCTGGGTGACCAGCTGGGAGATCTGGTTCACCAGGATCGGGATCACCATGAGCACGATGCCGGCGAAGACCCCGAGCACCACGAGGATCGTGACGAGCACGGCCGCCCAGCGCGGCAGCCGGTGCCTCGTCAGCCAGCTCACCATGGGATCGAGGCCGAGACTCAGGAACAGGGCCGTGCCGACGTAGAGCAGGATCGTGGAGAGCGACTGCAGGCTCTCGATGAGCATGATGCCGAGACCCACGCCGAGCGTCGCCACCAGGGCGGTGCGGAACGGGTTGTGCAGCTTCATGGAACCTCCGTGTCGGTCCCTCAGCGTAACCGGGAGAGCACGGCCCTGCCTCCGCGCATCGCCGCGCGGCGGCCAGTGCAGACGGGACACCGGTCCCTCGTGGCATCCTTACAGGTCGTTTCGCTAGTCTGAAACGTCGAGCGGAGATCGCGGGCGCCGGCCCGAGGATCGCGGAGGAGACATTTCGTGCGTTTTGTATGGGCCGTCGTGGCCTTCGTGCTTGCGGCCGTGCTGATCGGGGCGGGCATCGCGCAGCGAACCGTCTTCCTCGGCCCGAAGGACGTCTCCGCAGAACTGACGGTCAAGGCGCCGCAGCACTACACCGTGATCGACTCTGCGGTGCTGCGTGCCCACCCCGGCGAGCAGAAGCTGGTCGCGCACGGCGACGGCACGATCTTCGTGGCACAGGCCCGCGACGCGGACCTGGACGCCTGGCTCTCCGACACCAGCTACAACCGCATCACGCTCGCGAAGGACGGGTCGACCCGGTCCGAGGTCGTCGAGCCGAAGACCACGGCGGACGGCGCGAAGGCGCAGAACCGGAACCCGGCGGGATCCGACCTGTGGCTGGACAGCGTCACCGACAAGAACACCCTGATCGACCAGATGCAGGTTCCGGAGGGCGTCAGCGTGCTGGTCGCCTCGGACGGCAAGACGGACGCGCCGAGCGACGTGGTCGTCTCCTGGCCGCTGGACAACGCCACGCCGTGGGCGGGCCCGCTCATGGTCGCCGGCGGCGTGTTCCTGCTGCTCGGACTGGTCCTGTACGTGCTCGCGATCCGGCACTCCCGTCGCGGACGCGGTCCGCGCCGCAAGGCGCCGCCGCCCCTGCCGGAGACCTCGCCGATCGACGTGCCCGAGCACGCCGAGATCGAGGGCACCAGGACGGAGGCGTCGCGGGGCGCCGCACCGGCGAGCGGCCCGAAGCGCACCTACGGCAACCGGCCAGGGGACGCCGCGGCCGAGCGCCGCGCAGTCCCGACACAGAGGCGCCGCGCCCTCCTGATCGTGCCGGCGGTGGGCGTCGCAGCGGCCCTGCTGAGCGGCTGCACCCCTGACGCCTGGCCGCATCCGGCCGTCACGGCCACGCCGACGCCGACGACCACCGAGGCGGCGGAGCACGGGCAGCAGGCGCCTGCCGTCACGCAGGCGCAGGCCTCCCGGATCCTGGAGAGCATCTCCGGCACGCTCGCCGACGCGGACAAGAAGCTCGACGTGGATCTCGCCGCCAGCCGACTGGACGGACCGGCCCTCGAAGCGCGCAAGACGGCGTACAAGGTGCGCGCCAGCGTCACCGATTTCGCGCTGCCCCCCGCGATCCCCGCCGACAAGATCCGGATCCTCGTGCCGCAGGCGTACGACTCCTGGCCGCGCACGGTCCTGATGCTCGTCGAGCACGGCACCGACCAGAAGGTGGCGCCGCTGATCATGACGATGACGCAGTCGGATCCGTGGTCGAACTACAAGATCTCCTACGTCGCCGAGATGCAGGCGGCCGCGAAGCTGCCGAACATGGCTCCGGCCTGGCTGGGCGCGAAGCTCACCCCGCCGGACTCGCCCTTCCTCGCCGTCGAGCCGAAGGACGTCGGCCGCGACTTCGCCGACGTGATCGACAAGGGCGACAAGAGCCCGTCGTACGCGACGTTCGACAAGACGGCGCTCGTCTTCGTGAAGTCCTTCCAGGACAGCCGAGCGGCACTCCTGAAGAAGCTCAAGGACGAGGGGACCGATCAGACCTCGACCCTCACATTCGCCGCGAGTGCGGGCACCGCGGCGCCGGTCTCGATGTCCGCGATCGACAGCGGCGCGGTCGTCGCGGTGACCATCCAGGACACGCAGACGTCGAAGCCGTCGGTTCCCGACGCGTCGATCATCAACGTGAAGCCGGACGGCACCGTCGTCTTCCCGGCGGGCAAGGCGCTCACCGGTGTCGACTCGTCGACCAAGGGCTTCGACACGGTGTACGGCGTCCAGTTGTTCTTCTCGGTCCCCGCCCAGGGATCGACCGACAAGGTGACACTGCTGGCAGTGTCTCAGCAGTTGCAGAGCGTTACGGAGATCAAGTGACCGAGATGTCCGCCGCCGCCCTCCGCGGCGCCGTCGACCTGTCCTCATTGCGCAACCGTCCGGCCGGTCCGGCTGCGGAAGCGCCTCGTCCCGACGGGCAGGTGACGCCGCTCGTCGTGGACGTCACCGACGCCACGTTCGGGCAGATCCTGGAGCTGTCCCGGACGGTCCCCGTCGTGGTGGACCTCTGGGCCGAGTGGTGCGGTCCGTGCAAGCAGCTCAGCCCGGTGCTGGAGAAGGTCGTCACGGAGCTCGCCGGGCGCATCGTGCTGGCGAAGGTCGATGTCGATGCGAATCCGCAGCTCGCCCAGGGGTTCCGCGCGCAGTCGATCCCGATGGTGGTGGCGCTCGTGGCCGGCCAGCCGGTGCCGCTGTTCACCGGCGCCGTGCCGGAGGAGGAGGTCCGCCAGGTGTTCGCGCAGCTGCTCGAGCTCGCCGCGCAGCACGGAGTGACGGGCACGGTCCCCGTGGGCGACGCCGATGGGGAGCCGGAGTCGCCGGCCGAGAAGCCGCTTCCGCCGCTGCATCAGGCCGCGTTCGACGCGATCGAGGCGGGCGACTACGCCGCGGCGATCGCGGCCTACGAGAAGGCGCTCGCGGAGAACCCGCGCGACGAGGACGCCAGGGCCGGCCTGGGCCAGGTGCGTCTGCTGCACCGCACGCAGGGCCTCGATCTGAACGAGGCGCGTGCGGCGGCCGCGGCGGCCCCCACGGACGTGCCGGCGCAGTTCGCGGTCGCGGATCTGGACATCGCCGGGGGTCATGTCGGCGACGCCTTCGACCGCCTCCTCGATCTGTTCTCCGCGGTCGAGCCGGACGAGCGGAGCGCTGTCAGGGAGCGCCTGGTCGAGCTTTTCGGGCTGGTCGGCGACGCGGACCCCCGCGTGATCGCGGCGCGCAAGCGGCTGGCGACGCTGCTGTTCTGACGCAGCACCGGAATAGGGCTTCGGAACATGCGGTTGAATCGAGGTGTGAGCCAACCCATCTCGATCGACATCTGGTCCGACATCGCCTGCCCGTGGTGCTACATCGGCAAGCGCAATCTCGAGGCGGGTCTCGCGGCCACCGCGGAGGACGAGGACGCCCCGCAGGTGACGATCACGTTCCACTCGTTCGAACTGTCGCCGGACACCCCCGTCGACTTCGAGGGCGACGAGGCCGACTTCCTGATGAACCACAAGGGCATGTCCCGCGCGCAGGTCGAGCAGATGCTGGAGCGCGTCACCGGCATCGCCAGGGGAGCGGGGCTCGAGTACCGCTTCGATCTGCTCCAGCACACCAACACCGTGAAGGCGCATGAGCTGCTGCATCACGCGAAGGCGCAGGGACGTCAGCACGAGATGGAGGAGCGGCTCATGTCCGCGTACTTCATCGAGGGTCGTCACGTCGGCCGGATCGACGACCTCGCAGACCTGGCGGAGGAGATCGGCCTGGACCGGGCCGGCGCGCACCAGGCCCTGAGCAGCGGGCGGCACCTGAACGACGTTCGTCAGGATCAGGCGCAGGCGCAGGCCTACGGCATCCAGGGCGTGCCGTTCTTCGTGATCGACGGGCAGTACGGCGTCAGCGGCGCCCAGCCTCCGGAGGCGTTCGCGAACGTGCTCCGCGAGCTGTGGGCGAAGCGCGGCGAGAGCGCGGAGATCGTCGAAGGCTGAGCACTCCGGGAGCCGCGCCGGAGCGTCTCAGCCGAGTGCGTCCTCGATCGCCGCGACGATCTCGGGATCGTCCGGCACCTGCTTCGGGCGGAAGCGGCGCACGGAGCCGTCCGGGCCGACCAGGAACTTCTCGAAGTTCCACTCCACCCTCCCGGCCTTGCCCCGGCCGTCCTCGGTCTGCGTGAGCGCCTTGTAGAGCTCGGCGGCGTTGCGGCCGTTGACCTTGACCTTGTCGGTGATCGGGAACGAGACGCCGTACGTCGTGGAGCAGAACTCGAGGATCTCGTCCATCGATCCGGGTTCCTGACCGAAGAACTGGTTGCACGGGAAACCGACCACGGTGAACCCCCGGTCGCCGAACTGGCGCTGCAGCTCCTCGAGCTGCGCGTATTGCGGGGTGAGGCCGCACTTCGAGGCGACGTTGACGACGAGCACCGGCCCGGTGCCGTAATCGTCGAGGGTGCGGGCGGTGCCTTCGGCGTCGAGGAACGGGATCTGGCGCAGCGCAGTGTCCGACATGTGCACAAGCCTAGGCGCGACGGGGATCCGGGGCTCGGGATCTGGGACAATGGAGACGATGACTCTCGCCCCCGCCTCCGTCCGCCCGCTGCAGATCGGCCCGCTGCGCATCGACGTCCCCGTCGTCCTCGCACCGATGGCCGGGATCACCAACACCGCGTTCCGGCGCCTCTGCCGCGAATACGGTGCCGGGCTGTACGTCAGCGAGATGATCACCTCGCGCGCCCTCGTCGAGCGCAACGCGATCACCATGCGGCTGATCCAGCATCACGAGAGCGAGACGCCGCGCTCGATCCAGCTCTACGGGGTGGATCCGGCCACGATCGCCGAGGCCGTGCGCATCATCGTCGCCGAGGATCGCGCCGACCACATCGACCTGAACTTCGGCTGCCCGGTGCCCAAGGTCACCCGCAAGGGCGGGGGAGCGGCGCTGCCCTGGAAGATCGGGCTGTTCGCCGAGATCGTGGACCGCGCCGTGAAGGCCGCCGGCGACGTGCCGCTCACGGTGAAGATGCGCAAGGGCATCAATCGCGACCACCTCACGTTCCTCGACGCCGGCCGCGCCGCGGAGGACGCAGGGGCCGCCGCCGTGGCGCTGCACGCCCGCACGGCCTCGGAGTACTACTCCGGCCACGCGGACTGGTCCGCGATCGGCGAGCTCAAGCAGGCCGTCACCTCGATCCCGGTGCTCGGCAACGGCGACATCTGGTCGGCAGACGACGCCGTGCGGATGATGGCGGAGACCGGCTGCGACGGCGTGGTGGTCGGGCGCGGCTGCCTCGGGCGGCCATGGCTGTTCGGCGAGCTGGCCGGGGCGTTCGGCGACGAGCGCTCCACGAAGGTCGACGCGACGCTCGGGTTCGTCAAGGAGGCCTTCCGGCGGCACGCCGAGCTGCTCGTCGAGTTCTTCGAGGACGAGGACCGCGGCTGCAAGGACATCCGCAAGCACGTCGCCTGGTATTTCAAGGGCTACCCGGTCGGCGGGGAGACCCGTGCGGCCCTCGCCCGGGTGTCCACCCTGCAGGAGATCGACGACCTCCTCGGCACGCTCGGCGACGCCCCGTACCCCGGCGCGCCGGCTGAGGGGCAGCGGGGCCGGGCCGGCACTCCCAAGCGGACCGCGCTTCCGGAGGGCTGGCTGAGCTCCCGCGAGGTCGCCGCGGACACCACCGACATGATGCGCGGCGCCGAGGTCGACAACAGTGGCGGCTGACCCTTCCCGGGCGGCCGGGCCGTCCGTGCCGGGCCGCCCCGGCGGCACCCCGCTCGCCGACGGCTACGGCGCTCACGACGCGGCCCGCTTCTTCGCCGAGACGCACCGCTCCGAGCGCGACGACTTCGCCCGCGATCGCGCGCGCGTGCTGCACTCCGCGGGACTGCGGCGCCTCGCCGCCAAGACGCAGGTGCTCAGCCCGGCGAGCACGGCCGACTTCGCCCGCAACCGGCTCACGCACTCCCTCGAGGTCGCCCAGGTCGGGCGCGAGCTCGCGGTCGCGCTCGGCGTCTCCGCCGACGTGGTCGACACGGCGTGCCTCAGCCACGACCTCGGTCACCCGCCGTTCGGACACAACGGCGAGCGGGCGCTCAACGAGTGGGCCGAGGACATCGGCGGCTTCGAGGGGAACGCGCAGTCGCTGCGGATCCTGACCCGGCTGGAGGCGAAGGTCCTCGACGACCAGGAGCGCTCGGTCGGGCTCAACCTCACCCGCGCGAGCCTGGACGCGACCTGCAAGTATCCGTGGACCTCGGACAGCCCGCTGCCCGACCCGGGCGGGCGGCTGAAGTTCGGCGTCTACCCCGATGACGAGGATGTGTTCCGCTGGATGCGCGAGGGCGCCCCTGGCCGGCTGCGCTGCATCGAGGCGGAGATCATGGACCTCTCCGACGACATCGCGTACTCGGTGCACGACTTCGAGGACGCGGTCGTGAACGGCTACCTCGACGTCGCCCAGCTGGCGGATCCGGCCGAGCACCACGCGCTCGTCGGCCGGGTCCAGCAGTGGGTGGGCTACGACTTCACCCGTGAGGACCTCGCCGACGCGCTGTACCGGCTCACCCGCCAGCCCATGTGGCTGAGCTCGTTCGACCGCTCCCGACGCGACCTCGCACGCCTGAAGAACCTCACCAGCGACATGATCGGCCGGTTCGCGCGGGCCGCGGTCTCCGCGACCCGCGAGGCCTATCCCGGCCCCACGCTCGCCCGGTACAGCGCCCACGTGGTCGTGCCGAAGGTCATCGAGGCCGAGATCGCGGTGCTGAAGGGCATCATGGGGCAGGCGATCGTCACGATCGACGCCCGCCGTGGCGTGTACAAGGAGCAGCGCCGGGTGCTGAAGCGCCTCGCGGACGCGCTGTGGTCGACCGACGCGCTGTGGACCGCCGGCGCCGACGTCTTGGAGCCGGCGTTCGCGGCCGACTTCCACGCGGCCGGATCCGATGCCGAGCGTGCCAGGGTGGTGGTGGACCAGGTGGCGAGCCTCACGGACCAGACCGCGGTCGACTGGCACAACCGACTGGTCGGCGACATCGACCCGGCCGAGGTCGGGATCTGGTCGCCGCGGCACGCCCGCCCCGGGGCCAGGACGCACGCGCCGCGGGCCGCAGAGGTGCGCTGATGCCGCGGATCCTGCAGGCCGACGTCGACGAGGTCAAATCGCGCACCAACATCGCGGACATCGTCGGCGAGCGCGTCTCGCTGAAGTCGGCCGGCGTGGGATCGATGAAGGGCCTGTGCCCGTTCCACGACGAGAAGAGCCCGAGCTTCCACGTCCGCCCGCAGGTCGGCTACTACCACTGCTTCGGCTGCGGCGCCTCGGGCGACGTGTACTCGTTCCTGCGCGAGATGGACCATGTCAGCTTCACCGAGGCGGTGGAGCGGCTCGCGGGGCGTGTCGGCTACACCCTGCACTACGAGGACGGCGGCCCTGCCCCGGAGACCAGCGGCCGCAGCCGGCTGTACGCCGCGAACACGGCGGCCGCGGAGTTCTTCCGAAGCCGGCTGCTCAGCCCCGAGGCCGAGTCCGCGCGCGCCTTCCTCGGCCAGCGCGGATTCGACGCCGGTGCCGCCGCGCACTTCGGCGTCGGCTACGCGCCGCGCGGCTGGGACGGCATGCTCAAGGCGCTCAGCGCGCAGGGCTTCAGCCGGGACGAGCTCACCGCCGCCGGGCTCGTCTCCACGGGCCAGCGCGGTGTGTACGACCGCTTCCGCGGCCGTGTCGTCTGGCCGATCCGCGATGTGACGGGGCAGACGATCGGTTTCGGTGCACGCAAGCTCTACGACGACGATCAGGGTCCGAAGTACCTGAACACGCCCGAGACGCCGATCTACAAGAAGGCGCAGGTGCTCTACGGCCTCGACCTCGCCAAGCGCGACATCTCGCGCGGCGATCCCAAGCGCGTGGTCGTGGTCGAGGGGTACACCGACGTGATGGCCTGCCACCTGGCGGGGGTCACCACGGCGATCGCCACCTGCGGGACGGCCTTCGGCGCCGAGCACATCAAGCTGCTGCGCCGGGTGATGGGTGACGACTCCGCGGCCGGCGAGGTCGTGTTCACGTTCGACGGCGACGAGGCGGGGCAGAAGGCGGCCCTGCGCGCGTTCACGGAGGACGACCGGTTCAACGCGCAGACCTTCGTCGCGGTCGCGCCGGACGGACTGGATCCCTGCGATCTGCGCCTGCAGCGCGGCGATGCGGCGGTGCGCGGGCTGATGACCACCAAGGTGCCGATGTTCGAGTTCGTGATCGACCGGAAGATCGGATCCTTCGACCTGGGCACGGCGGAGGGCCGGGTCGGCGCTCTGCGCGCCGCCGCGCCGATCGTCGCGGAGATCCGCGACGCCCTGCTGCGTCCGGAGTACGAGCGCATCCTCGCGCGCCGGCTGGGCATGGATCCGACCGACGTGCACTCCGAGGTGCGTCGTAATGAGCGACGCGAACGCCAGGGTGCGCCGGCGCCCGCCGCGCGCGCGACCGGCGTGGCCCAGGCCCCGCCGGGGGGAGAGGCGTCCCCGCTCGCCCTGGTCACGATCGGCGCACTGCCGCGCACGGGCGACGCGCATCTCGAGCGCGACGCGCTGATGGGCGCCCTGCAGTACGGGCACCAGCTGGACGCCGAGCTGCTGCAGCGCGCGGTCGGCATGCCGTTCACGGTGCCGGGGCTGGACGCGGTGCGCGAGGCGATCGCGCAGGTCACGGACCGGCAGCGGCCCGGCTGGGCGCTGCAGGCGGTGGACGCGGTGCGCGAACCGTACCGCTCGCTCGCGGGGGAGCTGCTGATGGCGGCGTTCCCGGCCAAGGACGAGGAGAGCGCCAAGCAGTCCTCCACGGGCCTGTGCCGGCGGCTCATCCTGCGGGGGCTCGATCGGGAGAAGAACGAGCTGCTGGGCGCGATCCAGCGTCTCCCCCCGGACTCCGACGGCGGGCGCGCCCTGCGCGTGCGTCTTCGGGACATCGACGTCGAGCGGCAGAAGTTCCTCGAGTCCTGACCTCGGCTGCGCCGGTTCAGGGCAGGATGGTCGTCATGGCGCGTGCAACGGAGGACGGATCGGCGGCGATCGTCTGCGAGGACATCGTGATCGACCGGATCGGGCATTCCGGTCCCACCAGGGCGATCGACGGCGTGACGTTCACCCTGCCCGCCGGTGAGCTGATGTGCATCGCAGGGGCGACCGGATCAGGCAAGTCGACGCTGGTGGGCGCGCTGGCCGGCGCCTCGGATCCGACGATCCGCGTCGTCGGGGGCTCTGCGACCGTCACCGGCGTCTCGGTGCGGCATCCGGGGCGCCGCCTGCGTGAGCTCACCTATCGCGCCGGCTACCTGCCGCAGAACGCGGGGGCGCTGCTCACGCCGCAGCTGACCGTCCAGGAGATCATCGCGGAGCCGATCCTGCAGCGCGAGCGGCGGGTGAACATGAAGGCGCTCGCCGTCCGCGTGGCGACGCTGCTCGACGAACTGCACCTCCCGCTGGGCCTCGCGGCGTCGTTCCCCTACGAGCTGAGCGCCGGCATGCGTCAGCGCGTCGCGATCGCCCGCTCACTCGTGCTGGATCCGAAGGTTCTCATCGCCGACGAGCCGCTCGCGAACCTCGACCTGGAGGTCCGCCCGGTCGTGTTCGACGCGATCACCCGGCGACGCAAGGGGAGCGGCATGGCGGCGCTGCTGGTGAGCAACGACGCCGCATTCGCCCGCGAGCTCGGGGCCGAGACCCTGATGATCCGCGACGGCAACGTCGTGGCCCGCGGGGCCGGCGCCGACCTGCTCTGGACTCCGGGGACGCAACCGGCGCACTGAGTCGCAGCCTGCCGGCCCGCCGCTCGCCTGCGCCGGGGACGACGAAGGCCCCGTCGATGACGGGGCCTTCGGGGGATCGCTCCCCGGCTTGGACTCGAACCAAGAACCTGCCGGTTAACAGCCGGCTGCTCTGCCAATTGAGCTACCGAGGAATGCTTCCCGCTGCGCGGGCAACTCGACAACTATAGCAAAGGTGGACCGCTCCGCTCACCACGGGCCGCCGCCCGGGCGCGTCGCCGGAAGGGTCCCGGAACGCCGAAGGGGCCCGCCGTGGCGAGCCCCTTCGAGGTGATCGGATCAGCGTGCGGCGCCCTTGAGGGAGCCGATGGTCTGCCCGGCCGGGTCGCTGACGATGCACTGTACGAGGCGGTCGTTCATCTTCTCCCAGGTGTCCTTCGTCGGCGTCATGTAGGACACGTCGAGGCTGGAGGCGTCGTAGGCGACGCCGATGAAGCTCGTGAACGCGTCCTCGGCGCACTTGTTCACCTCGGTGTCGATGACGCTGCTGTCGTACTCACCGTCCGCCAGCTTGAACTCGTAGTAGACCTCCTCGTCGTGCGGCTTGTCGCACGGCACGACGTCGGTCTCGCTGATCTGGGTTCCCGAGTCCTTGAGCTTGCAGTCGCCGACCTTCAGGTTGAAGATGTCGACGTTCGAACTCTGCGTGACCTTCCCGCTCTTGTCGTCACGCGGGGCGTCGCCGCCTCCGCCGAGTGCGCTGCTCAGCAGGCTGCACCCGCTGAGCCCGACGGCGAGGACGGCAGCGGAGCCGAGCACCGCCAGGCGGCGCAGGACCGTGCGCTCGTTCATGAGAATTCCCCCTCTGAAAGCTATGAATCCCCGCAGAATGCGGGACCGACTATGACCGTAGCGGGGTCGCCGGGGGATTCCAAACCGCCGGAAAATGCGCGCTCCACCGGGCCTGTTTCTGGCCCGAGTGGAACTTTTCGGGTCAGCCCTCGAGGTGATCGACGCCCGGCAGCCAGCTGACGCCGGGACGTCCCCAGCCGCGCTTGCGGGCGATCTTCTGCACCGTCTTCCAGTCGCCGTCGTCGAGGCGGTCGACGTACAGGATCCCGTCCAGGTGATCGAACTCGTGCTGCATGATGCGCGCACGCCAGCCGTCCACCTCGATGCGCACCTGGCGTCCCTCGAGGTCCGTGCCGAGCACGAGCACGCGCTCGGAGCGGCGCAGCGGGAACCGCTCCCCGGGGAAGGAGAGGCAGCCCTCCGATTCGAGATCGGGATCCGGAGCGCCCGGTTCGAGCGGCGCCATCCAGAGGACCGGGTTGATGATCTCGCCGCGCCACGGGTTCTCGTCGTCGTCCACGTAGGAGTAGACGTAGATCCGCAGGCCCACGCCGACCTGAGGAGCGGCGAGCCCGACGCCGGGAGCGACGTCCATGGTCTCGTGCATGTCCGCCACCAGGGTGCGGATCTCGTCGGTGATCTCATCGACCGGGTCGGCGGGGGAATGCAGGACGGGGTCGCCCATGATGCGAATCGGAAGCACTGCCACGCGTCAACCCTATCCGGGCGCAGAGGCCGGGTATGGTCGAAGAGTGCACGGGGACTTGACACGGATCATGGCGGGGAGCGTCGGCGAGCATCTCGCCGGCGTGTTCGGCAATCCCGGCCTGCTGCTGGGGATCCCGCTGGCACTCGCCGGCGCCGTGTTCATGTCGCTCGGTGCCCAGTACCAGCACCGCGGGGTGGAGAAGGTCGAGCGGCTGAGCGGGTCCGACGCCGACACCGGGCTGAGCTGGGCGCAGGTCAAGGGGCTGCTCACCCGTCCCTCCTGGATCGTCGGCACCCTCATGCTGGCCCTCGCCGTCGTCTGCCAGCTGGCCGCGCTCACCAAGGCTCCTCTGATCGTGGTGCAGCCGCTCGGAGCGATCGCGCTGGTCATCACGACCCTGCTGAACGCGCGGGTCAGCGGCGTCTCGCCGACCAAGCGATCGGTGGTGTCGATCGTCGCCTGCGTCGGCGGCATCTTCATCTTCGTGCTGTTCGCCGCGCTGTTCGCGGCCGAGCATCCGATCACCGAGATCCAGCTGTTCACGATCCTCACGATCCTGCTGCTCGTGATCATCCTGCTCGGCACCTGCTGGCTCATCCTGCGCCGGCGCATGCGTGCGCTGTTCTACGTGACCGGCGCGGGCATCCTGTACGGCTTCGTGGCGACGCTGGCTAAGGTCGTCATCACGCGCATCCAGTACAGCCAGTTCGACTGGCTCACCCTGGTCTGCGTGATCGCACTGGTCGCCGCCGCCGCGGCGGGCGCCTACTTCGTGCAGACGGCGTACGGCTCCGGCCCGCCCGACCTGGTCATCGCCGGGCTCACCGTCGTCGACCCCATGGTCGCGGTGCTGATCGGCCTGCTGGTGCTCGAGGAGGGATCCGCCGCGCCGACCTGGGTCTTCTTCGCGTTCGGGGTCTCCGGCGTCATCGCCGGCTGGGGCGTGGTGTCGCTGGCTCGCTACCACCCGCAGGTGATGAGCGAGAGCCAGGAGCTGCCGATCACCCGGGGCGGCTCCGGAGGGGCCGCGCATCCCGCTCAGTCCGGCGGAACGGCCCGGTCCGGGCAACCGCCGGCGCGCGACGAACCGCGCGAGGAAAACGAACCGCCGGCAGAGGAAGGTCCGTCCGCGCCCGGCGACGCGCACTGGCCGGAATGGCCGTCGAACGTCGCGCCCTTCCGCCGTGACGATCCGGCCGGCCCGGCAGCACGCCGGGACGCGGACGGACACGGCGGAGCGGCCGGACGCGCCCGCTGACGACCGCTCCGGGCGTGGAGCGCGGATTCAGCGCGCGCAGCGCTCAGTAGTCGATGTCGATGAGGTCCGGAGCGACCTCGGCGGCTGCGGCCTCGTCCACGAAGAACACGGTGCGCTTGCGCCCCTTCGCGCCCGCGGCGGGCACGTTCTCGTAGTTCGCGCCCGCGAGGGCCAGCCCCAGAGCAGAGGCCTTCTCGGCACCGGTGAGCACCATCCAGACGCGCTTGGACCCGTTGATCACCGGCCGGGTCAGGGTGATCCGCTCCGGGGGCGGCTTGGGGGAGTTGCGCACCGGGAGCACCGCCGCATCCGTCACGGTGATCTCCGGACGGTCCGGGAACAGTGACGCGATGTGGCCGTCCGGTCCCACGCCCAGGAAGCACACCGCGAACGACGGCCAGGCGAGACCACGCTCGCCGTAGCGGGCCAGCTCGGCCGCATAGGCGCGAGCGCCGTCGTCCAGGCTCAGTCCCTCGTCGCTCGCCGCCATCTCATGGATGTTCTCCGCGGGCACCGGGATCCGGTCCAGCAGGGCCGCCCGCGCCTGTCCGGCGTTGCGGTCCGGATCTCCGGCGGGCACGAACCGCTCGTCGCCCCACCAGAAGTGCACCAGCGACCAGTCGACGTCGGCCGTGCGGGGATCCTCGGCGACGGCGCGCAGGACCGCCGACCCCATGCTGCCGCCGGTGAGGGCGATGTGCGCGAGTCTGCCGTCGCGGATCCGGGCCTGCACGCGCACCAGGAAACGGTCCGCGACCGTGCTGGCGAGGGCTGCCGGATCCGCGCCGACGACGACGCGCTTCAGGGGGTCGGCGGCCATGTCAGGCGACCGGTTCCGGGGCGGAGAGCTGCTGGAAGCCCTCGGTGATGACGCGTCCGTAGAGCAGGTCCGGGTCGAGCCGGCGGAGCTCCTCGGCGAGGCACTCGCGCAGCGTGCGGCGCGGCAGGTGCAGCTCGTGGTCGGGCTGCCCGGGCTGCGTGAGGACGGCGGACCCGGGGACCGGCCGCTCCAGCAGGATGTCGCCGTCCGCCCTGGTCAGGCGCACGGACTTGATGCCGTGCTCCCAGTTCGCCGGCGCCTCGTACGCCCAGCGGACAGGCACGTCGAGCGCGAGCCCCAGCCAGCTGGCCAGCAGCGCGGTGGACGGCGACGCCGCGGCTCCGCGCACCTCGACGGCGGTGACCTCGTCGAACGGCGGCTGGTCGAGCACGGCGGCGAGCTGCTCGCGCCAGTGCGTGAGACGGGTCCAGGCGAGGTCGGTGTCGCCGGGCACGTGCGTGCGGCCGAGCACCTCGAGCTGGGCGCGCACGTCGACCGCGGTCGCGGCGTCGGTGATCCGGCGCTGCGCGATGCGGCCGAGCGGCGACTCCGCCGGCGCCTCGGGAGCCTCGCTCGGCCACCAGACCACGACGGGCGCGTCGGGCAGGAGCAGGCCGGTGACCAGGCTCTCCTCGTTGCTCGCGGCGTCGCCGTAGGCGTGCAGCACGACGACCTCGCTCGCGCCGGCGTCACCGCCGACGCGGATCTGCGCGTCGAGCCTCGGCTCGCCCTCGCTCGTCGTCAGCACGATGACGCGCATCGGATGCTCGCGAGAGGCGTCGTTGGCGGCGTCGATCGCCGCCTCGACGGAGTCGTCGGGGGACGCGATGATCAGGGTCAGCACGCGGCCGAGGGCGACGACGCCGCCCTCCTCGCGCGCCTTGACGAGGTTCTTCGCGACCTGACTGGTCGTGGTGTCGGGCAGGTCGATGATCACGGGCGCCTCCAGACACGTCCGTCGCGGGCGAGCAGGGCGTCGGCCGATGCCGGGCCCCAGGATCCGGGGGCGTACTGCTCCAACGGCGCGTCCTGCGCCGCCCAGTACTGCTCCACGGGGTCGAGGATCTTCCAGGAGAGCTCGACCTCCTCGTGGCGCGGGAACAGCGGCGGATCGCCGAGCAGCACGTCCAGGATGAGCCGCTCGTACGCCTCGGGGCTCGCCTCGGTGAAGGCGTGCCCGTAGCCGAAGTCCATGGTCACGTCGCGCACGTTGCTGCCGCTGCCGGGAACCTTGGAGCCGAACCGGATCGTGACGCCCTCGTCGGGCTGCACGCGGATCACGAGGGCGTTCTGGCCGAGCTCCGAGGTCTGTCCGCTGCCGAACAGGTGCTCCGGGGCGCGCTTGAAGACGACGGCGATCTCGGTGACACGACGGCCGAGCCGCTTGCCGGTGCGGAGGTAGAACGGCACATCCGCCCAGCGCCGGGTGTTGATCTCGAGCTTGACGGCGGCGTAGGTCTCCGTGGTCGAGGCGGGATCCATCCCCTCCTCGTCCAGGAAGCCGGTGACCTGCTCGCCGCCCTGCCACCCGCCCGCGTACTGGCCGCGTGCGGTCGCGAGGGAGAGATCGTCGGGCAGCGCGACCGCGGCGAGCACCTTCTCCTTCTCGGCGCGCAGATGCGCGGCGGAGAGGCTGATCGGCTCCTCCATCGCGGTCAGCGCGAGCAGTTGCAGCAGGTGGTTCTGGATGACATCCCTGGCTGCGCCGATGCCGTCGTAGTAGCCGGCGCGACCGCCCACGCCGATGTCCTCGGCCATGGTGATCTGCACGTGGTCGACGTAGTTGCGGTTCCAGATCGGCTCGTACAGCTCGTTCGCGAAGCGCAGCGCGAGGATGTTCTGCACCGTCTCCTTGCCGAGGTAGTGGTCGATCCGGAAGATCGAGTCGGCGGGGAACGTGCCCTCCAGCGCATCGTTGAGCGCGCGAGCCGACGCGAGGTCGTGACCGAACGGCTTCTCGATCACGACGCGGCGCCAGTGGTCGGAGTCCGCACGGCCGTCGACCAGGCCGGAGTCGCGCAGCTGCTGCGCGACGAGCGGGAACTGCTTCGGCGGGATCGAGAGGTAGTACGCGTGGTTGCCCATGGTGCCGCGTTCCACATCGAGCTTCTCGACGGTCTCCCGCAGGCGCCGGAACGCCTCGGGGTCGCCGAACTCTCCGGAGACGAACCGGATGCCCTGCAGCAGCTGCGCCCACGTCTCCTCGCGGAACGGGGTGCGCGCGTGCTGCTTGACGGCGTCGTAGACGACCTGGGCGAAGTCCTGGTCCTCCCAGTCGCGGCGAGCGAAGCCGACCAGGGCGAAGCCCGGGGGCAGCAGGCCGCGGTTGGCGAGGTCGTAGACGGCGGGCATGAGCTTCTTGCGCGACAGGTCGCCGGTGACGCCGAAGATCACCAGGGCGCTGGGCCCTGCGATCCGGTTCAGCCGACGGTCGTCGGGATCGCGCAGCGGATTGTGTCCGCGAGAGACGGGAACGGTCATCTGTGGGGGATTCTCCTGGATACGGGGGAGCAGGCCGCGGCTATTGCGCGGCCTCGAACAGTTCGAGCACGTCGTCCTGAGGCTCGGTGATCGTGAGCGTCACGACGGGGCGGCCGTGGTCGGCGAGCACACCGGCGTCGCCGGCCGCCTGCGCCTCGATGAGCTGACCGAAGGTGAACGGGCGTCCCGGGATCTCGAGGTCCACGTCGTCGCGTTCGGTGATCTGCAGGAACACGCCCTGCGCGGGACCGCCCTTGTGGTACTGACCGGTCGAGTGCAGGAAGCGGGGTCCCCAGCCGAACGTGGTGGGACGGCCGGAGTCCGCGGCGACGAGTTCGCGGAGGCCCTGCAGCTGCGGCATCTCGAGCCGGTTCACGTACGCCTGGATGGCGACGTAGCCGTCTTCCGGGAGCCGGGCCCAGAGCGCGTCCAGCACGCCGGCGATGCTGCCGGAGGCGACCAGCTCGGGGTCCGAGGCGCGCACCTCGACGCCGTCCTGCACGAACGCGGCAGGGGCGGCCTCGGGACGGGCGTCGAGCAGGCCGCGCGTCGCGACCTTCGCCGACTCCACGTCGGGCTGGTCGAACGGGTCGATGCCGAGCAGGTGCCCGGCGATCGCGGTCGCGTACTCCCAGACCAGGAACTGCGCGCCGAGCGTGCCGCTGACCAGGATCTCGCCGGGGTGGCGCTCGCGCAGATGGAACTCTTCCGCGTCGTCGACGAGCCGCACCAGCTGCAGGTCGGCGGGCACGTCCTCCACCTCCGGCGACACCGGCAGCAGGACCACGGGCAGGATCCCGGTGCCGCTCTTGCCGGTGGACTCCGCGATGAGCTGCTCGATCCAGTCCGGCAGCCCCACGATGTGGGTCCCGTCGGTGATGAGTCCGAGCTTGTCGCGCCGCGGGCCGTCGAAGCTCTGCCGGGTCGCGGCGATGGCCGCGCCGAGGCGCAGGGCGGGGTTCTCGGCGGAGTCGATCGCGACCTCCAGGAGCGAGGCCTCCGCCTCGTCCAGCAGCTCGGAGATGTCGACCCCCGCGAGGCCAGAGGGCACCAGGCCGAACGCGGTGAGGGCGGAGTAGCGTCCGCCCACGTTCGGATCGGCGTTGAACACCCGGTAGCCGGCGGCGCGCGCCGACTCGTCGAGCGGTGAGCCGGGGTCGGTCACCACGACGATGCGGGTGACCGGGTCGATCCCCACGTCGCGGAACGCGGCCTCGAAGGTGCGCCGCTGCGAGTCGGTCTCGACGGTCGATCCGGACTTCGACGACACCACGAGGACCGTGTCGGCCAGCCCGGCGTCGATCGCCGCGAGGACCTGGCCCGGCGCGGTGGAGTCGAGGATCGTGACGTCGATCCCGGCCGTCTGCGCGATGACCTCGGGCGCGAGCGAGGATCCGCCCATGCCCGCCAGCACCACGCGCGTGACGCCCTGGGCGCGGAGCTCGTCGCGCAGCGCCAGGATCTCCGGCACCAGAGGGCGCGACACCGAGACGGCGTCGACCCAGCCGAGGCGCCGGGAGGCCTCGGCCTCCGCGGCGTCGCCCCAGACGGTCGGGTCGGCGTTGGTGATCCGGGAGGCGATCAGGTCGCCGACGAGGCCGGGGACGACCTCGTCGATCGCGGCCTTCGGCGCCCCCGACGTGTGGATCCGGAAGCTCATCGCTGGGCGTCCAGGCCCGCCCGAACCTTCGTGAGCAGCTCGTGCCAGGAGTCGATGAACTTGGCGACGCCCTCGTCCTCGAGCACCTGGGTGACATCGGCGAAGTCGACGCCCACGGACTCGAGGTCCGCGAACACGGCGCGGGACTCCTCGTACGCACCCGTGACCGTGTCGCCGGCGATGACGCCGTGGTCGAACGTGGCCTCGAGGGTCTTCTCCGGCATCGTGTTCACGACGTCCGCGGCGACGAGCTCGGTCACGTAGAGGGTGTCGGGCAGAGCGGGGTCCTTGACGCCCGTGGAGGCCCAGAGCGGACGCTGGCGGTTCGCGCCGGCGTCGAGGAGCGCCTTCGCGCGGTCCCCGCTGAAGGTCTGCTCGTAGAGCTCGTAGGCGAGACGCGCGTTCGCGAGGCCGGCCTTGCTCTTGAGGGCCGCGGCCTCGTCGGTGCCGATCGCCGCGAGGCGCTTGTCGGTCTCGGTGTCGACCCGCGACACGAAGAACGAGGCGACCGAGCGGATCGTGGACAGGTCGATGCCGGCAGCCTTGGCCTGCTCGAGGCCGGAGAGGTAGGCGTCGATGACCTCGGCGTAGCGCTCGAGGCTGAAGATCAGCGTCACGTTCACGCTGATCCCCTCCGCGATCGCTGCGGTGATCGCGGGCAGGCCCGCCTTGGTGGCGGGGATCTTCACGAGCAGGTTGGGACGGTCGACCTTGGCCCACAGCTCCTTGGCCTGGGCGATGGTGCCGTCGGTGTCGTGGGCGAGGTCGGGGGAGACCTCGATCGACACGCGGCCGTCCACGTGGCCGGTCTCCTCCCACACGGGGCGGAACACGTCCAGGGCGTCCCGGACGTCCTGGGTGGTGGCCTCGAAGATGGCCTCCTCGGCAGAGGCCCCGCGGGCGGCGAGCTCGGCGACCTGTCCGTCGTAGGACGTGTCGTCCGGGTTCGTGATCGCGTTCGCGAAGATCGTCGGGTTGGTGGTCACGCCGACGACGTTGCGGTTCGCGATGAGGTCAGCGAGGTTGCCCGAGGTGATCCGGGTGCGGGAGAGGTCGTCCAACCAGATGCTGACTCCGGCGGCGGCGAGGGCTTCGGTGGGGGTGGTCATGAGTTCTCCTTCAGAGTCTCGTGGGCCGCCTGCACGACGGCCTCGGCGGTGATGCCGAACTTCTGGAACAGCGTCTTGTAGTCGGCGGAGGCGCCGAAGTGGTCGATCGCGACCGTCCGGCCGGTGGAGCCGACGATCCCCTCCCAGGTAAGCCGGGATCCGGCCTCGACCGAGACGCGGGCGCGGATCGCGGACGGCAGCACCTGCTCGCGGTACTCCGCGCTCTGCTCGGCGAACCATTCCAGGGACGGCGCGGAAACGACGCGCGCGTTCACCCCTTCGGCGGCGAGGGTCTCGCGCGCGGCGACCGCGAGCTGGACCTCGGAGCCGGTCGCGATGAGGATCACGTCCGGGGTGCCGTTCGGCGCCTCGGCGAGGATGTAGGCGCCCTTGACCGCGTTCTCGGCGGAGGCGAGCGTCTCACCCGATGCCTCGCCGTCGCCCCGCTCGAACACCGGGATGTTCTGGCGGGTCAGGGCGATGCCGGTCGGGCCGGCGTGCCGGCGGAGGATCTCCAGCCACGCGACCGAGGTCTCGTTCGCGTCGGCCGGGCGCACGATCGTGAAGTTCGGGATCGCGCGGAGCGTCGCGAGCTGCTCGATCGGCTGGTGGGTGGGGCCGTCCTCGCCGAGGGCGACCGAGTCGTGCGTCCACACGAACACGCTCGGGATGTTCATCAGGGCCGAGAGGCGCACTGCGGGCCGCATGTAGTCGCTGAAGATCAGGAACGTGCCGCCGAACGGGCGGGTCGGGCCGTGCAGCACGATGCCGTTGACGATCGCACCCATGGCGTGCTCGCGGATCCCGAAGTGGAGCACCCGTCCGTACGGGTTGCCGCTCCACTCGTGGGTCGACCACTGCTCGGGGATGAACGAGGCCGCGTCCTTGATCGTGGTCAGGTTGGACTCGGCGAGGTCGGCCGATCCGCCCCACAGCTCGGGAAGCTCGGCGGCGAGGGCGTTGATGACCTGGCCGGACGCGGCGCGGGTGGAGACGTCCTTGCCCGGCTCGAACACGGGGAGTGCGTCGGCGATGCCGTCGGGCAGCTGCTGCGCCTCGAGGCGGTCCAGCAGCGCCTTGCGCTCGGGGTTGGCGGTCGCCCAGGCGTCGAAGGACTCCTGCCACGCGGCGCGGGCCTCGGCGGCCCGCTCGCCCAGGGCGCGGGTGTGCGCGAGGATGTCGTCGGCCACGACGAAGTGCTGCTCCGGGTCGAACCCGAGCACGCGCTTGGTGGCGGCGAGCTCGTCGGCGCCGAGAGCAGAGCCGTGGATCTTGCCGCTGTTCTGCTTGCCGGGGGACGGCCAGCCGATGATCGTGCGGAGGATGATCAGCGACGGCTTGTCCGTCACGCCCTTCGCGGCCTCGATCGCGGCGTACAGCTCGGCGACGTCCTCGACGTATTCGCCGGTCTTCTTCCAGTCGACGACCTGCACGTCCCAGTCGTACGCGCGATAGCGCGCCGCGACGTCTTCGGTGAAGGCGACGTTGGTGTCGTCCTCGATGGAGATCTGGTTCGAGTCGTAGATCGCGATGAGGTTGCCGAGCTGCTGGTGGCCGGCGAGCGATCCCGCCTCGCTGGTGATGCCCTCCTGCAGGTCGCCGTCTCCGGCGATCACATAGACGAAGTGGTCGAACGGGCTCGTGCCCGCGGCGGCGTCCGGATCGAACAGGCCGCGCTCGTAGCGCGAGGCGTACGCGAAGCCGACCGCGGAGGCCAGTCCCTGTCCGAGCGGGCCGGTGGTGATCTCCACGCCCTTGGTGTGGCCGTACTCCGGGTGGCCGGGGGTGAGCGAGCCCCAGGTGCGCAGCGACTCGAGGTCCTCGAGCTCGAGCCCGAAGCCGCCGAGATAGAGCTGCACGTACTGCGTGAGGGACGAGTGCCCGGCGGACAGGATGAAGCGGTCGCGCCCCAGCCAGTGCGTGTCGGCCGGATCGTGCCGCAGCACCCGCTGGTACAGCAGATACGCGGCCGGCGCCAGGCTCATCGCGGTGCCGGGGTGGCCGTTACCGACCTTCTCCACAGCATCCGCCGCCAGGATCCTGGCGGTGTCCACCGCACGTCGATCGATCTCATCCCACTGCAGTTCCGACACTCCAGAGCCCTTTCCAAGACGGTGAGCGCCCCGTGACTGCGCGTCAACCGCGACTTCACGGAAGGCGTAGCACGAACGGGCGCGCGAGTGGTTTCAGCATAGTGCGGTCGGCAACGGGCGTGTCCGGTCACGAGCAAGTGTTTCACTCCGTTCCGCCCCGTGTTTCCGGGGTGTTTCGGGGGACGATCCCCTGGCCGGATCTGGCGCGCCGTGTGACGTAGGATGAAGGTGTTCCCGTGTGCGCATGAAGGAGGCGGTCAGCATCGCGACCACCATCGAGTCCCCGGCGGCGGAGCGCTCCCTGAAGCGGACCATCAAGGCCTACGTCGAGCTGACCAAGCCGCGTGTGCTGGAGCTCCTGCTCGTCTCCACCGTCCCCGTGATGTTCCTCGCGCAGCACGGCCTGCCGAACCTGTGGCTGGTCGCCGCGACCGTCATCGGCGGTGCGATGAGCGCGGGATCCGCCGCGTCGTTCAACATGTACATCGATCGCGACATCGATGCGCACATGCACCGCACCGAGAACAGGCCGCTGGTCACCGGCGAGGTCACGCCGCGCGGCGCGCTGATCTTCTCCTGGACCCTCGCCGTGCTCTCGACCGTGTGGCTGTGGCTGACCACGAACTGGCTCGCGGCGACGCTCTCGGCCGGCGCCATCTTCTTCTACGTGGTGATCTACACGCTGATCCTGAAGCGCCGCACCGAGCAGAACATCATCTGGGGCGGGATCGCCGGATGCTTCCCGGTGCTGATCGGCTGGGCCGCGGTCACCGGATCCCTGGACTGGCCGGCGTTCGTGCTCTTCGTGCTGGTGTTCCTGTGGACCCCGGCGCACTACTGGCCGCTGTCGATGAAGTACAAGGACGACTACGAGGACGTGGACGTGCCGATGCTCGGCGTGACGCGTTCCGCGTCCCAGGTGGGCCTGCAGGTGATCCTGTACGCGTGGGCGACCCTCGCCTGCTCGCTGCTGCTGATCCCGGTCGCCGGCATGGGGCTGGTCTACTCGGTGTCGGCGGCGGTGTTCGGCGGCTGGTTCGTGTACGAGTCGCACCGCCTGTACGCGCAGGCGGTGAAGGGAGCGCCGGCCAAGCCGATGCGCGTCTTCCACGCGTCCATCACCTATCTGACGCTGGTCTTCCTGGCGATCGCGGTCGATCCGCTGCTGCCGTTCTGAGTCGCTCCGCGATCGGACAGACGAAAGGCGCCCGCGATGCGGGCGCCTTTCGTCGATGCGGGCTCAGCGAGCGCTGACCGCGTCGGCGGGCTCGGCGGCGTCGTCCTGAGCCGCCTCGGAGTCGGCCTGAGCCGCCTCGGCGCCGTCCGGTGCGATCTCCTGCGCGGTCGCAGGCGCATCGAGCGCGCCCTCCGGATCGGAGAGGCCGAGGACCGCGGCACCGTCCGCCACCGCGGTGGCGGGGGCGGCGGCCGCGGCGCCCGCCGTGGTCGGGATCAGCGCGGACGCGGCGGCCAGGGCGAGCGTCAGCAGGACGCCGAGGGCGCCCGCGCCGACCAGGGCCGCGCCGACCACGATCCAGGACTGCCCGCCGTACACCTCCAGCCCGGTGGCGCTGCCGTCGCCGAGGGTCTTGGTCATCGTGCCGAGGTGCTGGCTGATCAGGATCGCTCCGGCGGCGGCGAGTCCGACCGAGGCGACGAGGAGGATCCAGAAGGGGATGCTGCGGGTCAGGGGGGATTTCATGGTTCCAGCGTTCCCGTCCCACCCGTGCGGAACCTCTGTGCCGGCTATGAGCCGCATATGTCCGAGCGGGCGGAGACGGCGAAGGCTTCTCCGGCGAGGACGCCGGAGGTCGTCATCGCGCCGCGACGCTCAGGCCGCGACGCCCGTCTTCGCGCCCGCGGGACGCTTCAGGTTCAGCACGAGCGCCGTGCAGATGGCGACGAGGATCGCCGCGAGCACCATGTGCACCCCCACGGCAAGCGGGGGGAGCGCATTGCGCGCCTGGTACAGGCCCACGCCGATCTGCACGAGCTCGGCCGCCAGCAGCGCGGTCGCCCAGCCGCGGATCGACGTCAGCCGGCGCACGATCGCGATCACCAGCACGGCGAGGGTCAGCGCGAACAGGGTGTAGGCGGGCCAGGAGTGCACATGCTCGAGCACGGTCGCGTCGAAGCCGTTGCGCAGGGTCACCGCCGGATCGCCCGAGTGCGGCCCCGCTCCGGTGGTCAGCACGCCGAACAGGACCGTGAGCGCCAGCGCGAACGAGGTGATGCGCGTGAGGATCGCGACGGCCTTGGGCACCGCGCGCTCGCGCGCCCCGCGAGGCCGGTCCATCCGCACCAGGAAGGCCGCGGAGACCGCCACCAGCACGAGCGAGACGAGGTAGTGGAACGCGACCATGTTCGGGTGCAGGCGGAAGATCACCAGGATCCCGCCCACCACGCCTTGCAGCAGCACGCCGCCGAACACGATCCAGGCCATGGTCCAGAGGTCCTTGCGCTGCGTGCGGAGCCGGATGAGCAGCACGAGGACGAGCACGGCGGCCAGGCCGACGAAGAAGCTCAGCCCGCGGTTGCCGAACTCGATCAGGGAGTGGTAGCTCTGCTGCCGGGTGGGGAACAGCGAGTCGGGGGTGCACAGCGGCCACTCGCAGCCCAGCCCCGAGTCGGTCAGCCGCACCGCGCCGCCGGTGCCGACGATCGCGACCTCGAGCACGAACGACACCCAGGCGAGGATGCGGACACGCCCGTCGATGCGATCCGGCAACCATTCATGGACTCGGCCCAGGAATCCGGGGCGAGTGCGGGGCGCTGGCGGGGTCGCGGTATCGGGCATGGCTCCTCCGGGACCCTCCCGTCGGGGCCTGGGCGGCCCGGATGTCGGAGGGAACCTGTAGAATCGTGGGTGTTGGCGATGGTCGCGAGAGCGCGGGAAGCCTCCCGCTCAGGGCTCTGCCATCGATGACACAGTTTAGGCGCGAAGGCTATGCGTCCATGATGAGGGCCCAGAGCGGCACACGTTCCCTGCAGACTCGGCGGGATCGACGGTGTGCCGGGGCGGATGAACCGTTACGGCCCAAGAGGAGAGTGTGATGTCGGATGTGCTGATCGACCGCCCGGAGCTGGATGGCCTGGGGGTGTACGAATTCGGCTGGCACGACACGGATGCCGCCGGTGCGACTGCGCGACGCGGTCTGTCCGAGGACGTGGTGCGCGGGATCTCCGCGCTCAAGAACGAGCCGGAATGGATGCTGAAGACCCGCCTCAAGGGGCTGCAGCTCTTCGGCCGCAAGCCGATGCCGACCTGGGGCGCCGACCTCAGCGAGATCGACTTCGACAACATCAAGTACTTCGTGCGCTCCACGGAGAAGCAGGCGCAGAGCTGGGAGGACCTCCCGGAGGACATCCGCGAGACGTACGAGCGCCTGGGCATCCCCGAGGCCGAGCGCCAGCGCCTGGTCGCCGGCGTCGCCGCGCAGTACGAGTCCGAGGTCGTCTACCACCAGATCCGCGAGGACCTGGAGCAGCAGGGCGTCATCTTCATGGACACCGACACCGCGCTGCGCGAGCACCCCGAGTTCTTCGAGGAGTACTTCGGCACCGTGATCCCGGCCGGCGACAACAAGTTCGCCGCCCTGAACACCGCGGTGTGGTCCGGCGGATCGTTCGTGTACGTGCCGAAGGGCGTGCACGTGGAGATCCCGCTGCAGGCCTACTTCCGGATCAACACCGAGAACATGGGCCAGTTCGAGCGCACGCTGATCATCGCCGATGAGGACAGCTACGTGCACTACATCGAGGGCTGCACCGCCCCGATCTACAAGAGCGACTCGCTGCACTCCGCAGTCGTCGAGATCATCGTCAAGAAGAACGCCCGCGTGCGCTACACGACGATCCAGAACTGGTCGAACAACGTCTACAACCTGGTCACCAAGCGGGCGGTCGCCCACGAGGGCGCGACCATGGAGTGGGTGGACGGCAACATCGGCTCCAAGGTCACGATGAAGTACCCGTCGATCTACCTGATGGGCGAGCACGCCAAGGGCGAGACGCTCTCGGTCGCCTTCGCCGGCCCCGGCCAGCACCAGGACGCGGGCGCGAAGATGATCCACATGGCGCCGTACACGCAGTCCTCGATCGTCTCGAAGTCGATCGCCCGCGGGGGCGGCCGCGCCGGCTACCGCGGCGAGGTGCGGGTGGACGCGAACGCGCACCACTCCGCCAACACCGTGCGCTGCGACGCCCTGCTGGTGGACACCAAGTCCCGCTCCGACACGTACCCCGCGATCGACATCCGGGTGGACGACGTGCAGCTCGGCCACGAGGCCACGGTCTCGAAGGTCAGCGAGGAGCAGCTGTTCTACCTGCAGTCCCGCGGGATGCCGGAGGACGAGGCGATGGCGATGATCGTGCGCGGCTTCATCGAGCCGATCGCGCGGGAGCTGCCGATGGAGTACGCGATGGAACTGAACAAGCTCATCGAGATGGGCATGGAAGGATCGGTCGGCTGAGATGACGGCCCCCACGACAGCGCCCGCGGTGGCGCAGGACACGCACGCCCATGTGGACCCCGCGGCACAGGTCGCGGACGCCGGGAAGACCGTTCCCGTGCAGACCCGCTCGGAGCGCCCGCACTCGTTCGATCCGGCCGACTTCGGCGCCCCCACCGGGCGCGAGGTCAACTGGAAGCACACCCCGGTCGCGCAGCTGAAGGGGCTGCTCGCCGACGAGCCCGGCGACGACTCCGCCCTGTCGATCGACCTGGACGCCGTCGAGGCGTACCTGGTGCCGGACGGCGACGGCCACGGCGAGTTCTTCCGTCCGGAGGATCTGCCCAGCGCCCTGGCCTGGAAGCACGCCCCGCGCGGCCTGCACCTCCGGATCGGACAGGGCGACGAGATCGACGGACCGATCGTGCTCCGCATCGACGGCAGGGACGCCGGCAAGCGCGCCTTCGGCCAGATCCTCATCGAGGCGATGCCGAACTCCCGGGCCACGGTGCTGCTCGACCACCACGGCTCGGCGCAGTATGCGCAGAACGTGGAGATCATCGCCCGCGACGGCGCCCGCCTCACCGTGGTGAGCGTGCAGCGCTGGGCCGACGACGCGATCCACGCGGCCGCGCACCAGGCCCGCGTCGACAAGGACGCCGCGCTCACGCACTTCGTGGTGAGCTTCGGCGGAGGCCTGGTCCGGGTGAACCCGAACGTCGAGCTCGCCGGCGCCGGCTCCGAGGCACGGCTGTACGGCCTGTCCTACGCGGACGCCGGACAGCACCTGGAGAGCCAGGTCTACCTGCACCACAAGGGCGCGCACACCACCGGCGACGTGCTCTACAAGGGCGCGCTGCAGGGCGAGGGCGCGCACAGCGTCTGGGTCGGCGACGTCCTGATCGGCCCCGACGCCACCGGCACGGACTCCTACGAGGCGAACCGCAACCTGGTGCTCACCGAGGGCGCCCGCGCCGACTCGATCCCGAACCTCGAGATCGAGACCGGGGACATCCTCGGCGCCGGTCACGCGAGCGCGACCGGGCGCTTCGACGACGAGCAGCTGTTCTACCTGCAGGCCCGCGGCATCGACGAGGAGGAGGCGCGACGCCTGGTCGTGCTCGGCTTCCTCAGCGACATCGTGCAGCGCCTGGGAGTGCCCTCGCTCGAGCAGGAGCTCCTCCAGGCGATCGAGGCCGAGCTGGCGGCGGTGAACGCGTGACCGCGCAGCGCGCCTGCGCGGTCAGCGAGCTGCAGGAGGACACCCCGCTGCGGGTCGAGCTGGACGGCGTGCCGATGGCCGTCGTGCTCGACTCGGACGGCGAGATCCACGCGATCGGGGACATCTGCACGCACGGCGACATCTCGCTGTCCGAGGGATTCGTCGAGGGCAAGACGCTGGAGTGCTGGGCGCACGGCTCGGCGTTCTCGCTGTGCTCGGGCAAGCCGCTCAACCTGCCGGCCTACGAGCCGGTCCCGGTCTACGTCGTCGAGATCGACGGAGACGACGTCCTCATCGACCCCACCGTCACGAAGGACGTGACGGGCCTCTGAGCCCCGCGTCCGCACGAAGCTTTCACGAGATCACGAAGGAATCATCCATGTCTGTCCTGGAGATCAAGGACCTTTACGTCACCGTCGAGACCGACGCCGGCACCACCCCGATCCTGAACGGGATCACCCTCACGATGCGCACGGGTGAGACCCACGCGATCATGGGCCCGAACGGATCCGGCAAGTCGACCCTCGCCTACACGATCGCCGGCCACCCGAAGTACACCGTCGCGAGCGGCTCGATCACGCTCGACGGCGAGGACGTCCTCGCGATGAGCGTGGACGAGCGCGCCCGCGCCGGGCTCTTCCTGGCCATGCAGTACCCGGTCGAGATCCCCGGCGTGACCGTCACCAACTTCCTGCGCACGGCCAAGACCGCGCTCGACGGCGAGGCGCCGTCGATCCGGCAGTGGACCAAGGACGTCAAGCACGCGATGTCGAACCTGCGCATGGACCCGAAGTTCGCGCAGCGCAACGTCAACGAGGGCTTCTCCGGCGGCGAGAAGAAGCGTCACGAGATCCTGCAGCTCGAGGTGCTCAAGCCGAAGATCGCCGTGCTCGACGAGACCGACTCCGGCCTCGACGTCGACGCGCTGAAGATCGTCTCGGAGGGCGTCAACCGCGCCAAGGAGAACACGAACCTCGGCGTGCTGCTGATCACGCACTACACCCGCATCCTGCGCTATATCCGTCCCGACTTCGTGCACGTGGTCGTCGCCGGACGGATCGTGGAGGAGGGCGGCGCCGAGCTCGCCGACCGGCTCGAGGACGAGGGCTACGACCGCTTCCTCGACCCCAGCGCCCCCATCGAAGCGTAGGCTGAAGCCATGACCGCAACGCTGACCGGAGAGAAGTACGACGAGGTCACCGAGGCGCTCAAGGACGTCGTCGACCCCGAGCTCGGGATCAACGTCGTCGACCTCGGCCTCATCTACGACCTCTCCTGGGACGAGGAGAACGACGCCCTCGTCATCCACATGACGCTCACGAGCGCCGGGTGCCCGCTGACCGACGTGCTCGAGGAGCAGACCGGTCAGGCGCTGGACAACGTCGTCGACCGCTTCCGCATCAACTGGGTGTGGATGCCGCCGTGGGGTCCGGAACGGATCACCGACGACGGCCGCGACCAGATGCGCGCCCTGGGCTTCGCGATCTGACCTGTCGAAGCCGTGAAGGCCCGACGCCGTATGACGGCGCCGGGCCTTCCGCGTCGGCGCGCTCCAGCGCTCTGCGCGGCAAGACCAGCACCGAGGTTAGGCTCGAACCGTGACGATCGCTCCGCTCCAGGCCCTGCCGCTCGACCAGCTCCGCCGCCGCTCCAGCACGAAGTGGCGCACCTACCCGGAGGACGTGCTGCCGCTCTTCGTCGCGGAGATGGACTTCTCGCTGGCGGATGCGATCACGGCCCGCCTGCGAGAGGCCGTCGAGCTGGGGGACACCGGCTACACCCCGCCGGACCCGGGGATCCGCGCCGCCTTCGTCGGCTATGCGCAGCGGCGCTTCGGCTGGACCGTGCAGCCGGACCGCGTCCGCTCCACCTGCGACGTGATGATGGGCGTCGTCGAGATCCTGCGCGCCGTGCTCGCGCCGGGCGACCGCGTGGTCGTCGCCCCGCCCGTCTATCCGCCGTTCTACGACTGCGTCGAGGAGGCCGGCGGCGTCGTGGAGCGGGTGCCGCTGATCGACGTCGACGGATCCTGGCGCCTCGACCTGGACGGGATCGAGGAGGCCCTGGCCGGGGGAGCCCGCGCGGTGCTGCTCTGCAACCCGCACAACCCGACCGGCACGGTGCACTCGAAGGCCGTGCTCGCGCGCCTCGCCGAGCTCGCCGCGGCACACGGGGCCGTGGTGGTCAGCGATGAGATCCACGCGCCGCTCGTGCAGCCGGGCGTGGCCTTCACGCCCTTCCTCACCGCGTCCCCGGCCGCCACCGAGGTCGGCTACACGGTCACCAGCGCAAGCAAGGCGTACAACCTCGCGGGGCTGAAGTGCGCGATCATGGTCACGGCGAGCGAGCAGACCGCCGCGGTCGTGCGCTCCCTGCCGCCCGAGGTGGAGTGGCGCACCGGCCTGTTCGGCGCCCTCGCCGCCGTCGCCGCCTGGGATCCCGCCAGCGACGCCTGGCTGGACGCGCTGCTGGCGGCGCTCGACGAGAACCGCCGCCTGCTGGCCCGGCTGCTCGCCGCCCACCTCCCGGAGGCGGACTACCGGATGCCCGAGGCCGGCTACCTGGCCTGGGTCGACCTGCGCGAGCTGGGCTGGGGCGACGACCCGGCAGGGCGGATCCTGCGCGAGGCGAGGGTCGCCCTGAACCGCGGCCCCACGTTCGGCGCGGAGGGCAAGGGACATGTGCGGTTCAACCTGGGCTGCTCTCCCGAGGTGCTGACCGAGGCGGTGCACCGGATCGCCGCGCTGGTAGGGCGGTGAGCACGGCACCCGACGCGACGATCTGGGACCGCGCCCGCCTCGGCATCACGATCGGGTCGGTGATCCTGATCTTCCTCGCCGCGATCGAGGCGCTCGCCGTGACCACGGTCATGCCGCTCGTCGCGGCGGATCTGCACGGCGAGGAGCTGTACGCGGTGGCGTTCGCCGGCACGCTCGCGACGGGCGTGATCGGCATGGTGGCGGCGGGAGCGTGGAGCGACCGCGCCGGACCCCGGGCTCCGCTCTACACCTCCATCGTCTTGTTCATCGCCGGACTGGTGATAGCCGGTGCCGCGACCGACATGGACGTCCTGATCCTCGGCCGGCTCGTGCAGGGGCTCGGCGGCGGAGGCGAGACCGTCGCCCTGTACGTCGTCGTGGCGCGGATCTACCCGCAGCACCTGCACGGCCGGATCTTCGCCGCGTTCGCCGCCGCCTGGGTCGTGCCGTCGATGATCGGCCCGTTCCTCGCGGGAGCGGTCGCCCAGTACCTGCACTGGCGGTGGACGTTCCTCGGCGTCGCCGTGCTGACCGCGATCGCGTTCGTGCTCGTGGCTGTGCGGCTGCGCGCCGTCGACCTGAACGCGCACTCCAGAGGACCCGCCGACCCCGTGCCGGACACCGCAGGGCGCTCGGGCGGGATCGGACTGCGGATCGTCCTCGCCGTCGTCGTCGCGGTCGCGGCCGTCGCCGTCGGATTGGCCGCCGAGGCGCCATCCACGATCGGATGGCCGCTCGCACTCGGCTCGATCGTCGTCATCGCGATCGCGATCCGACCGCTGCTCCCGGTCGGATCGCTGCACGCGGCGCCGCGCCTGCCGAGCGTCGTGCTCATGCGCGGCCTGCTCGCCGGCGCGTTCTTCGCGGCGGAGGCGTACGTGCCGCGGATGCTGATGGAGCGGTTCGAGTTCAGCCCGACGATCGCCGGCCTCGCGCTCACCGCGGCGGCCCTCGCGTGGTCGAGCGCCTCCGCCGTGCAGGGCAGATACGGGGAACGACTGGGCAGCCGGCGGATGGTGATCGTCAGCACGGCGCTCATGCTGGCCGCGTTCCTCGGTCTCATCGCGGTCGCGACGACGAGGTCCCTGCCGTGGGCCGTGGTCGTGCTGTGGGGGCTGGCCGGCGGCGCGATGGGGCTGCTCTACCCGCGCCTCACGGTGCTCACGCTGGCCTACTCCACGCCGGCCGACGAGGGCTTCAACTCGTCCGGGCTGTCGATCTCCGATTCGTCGGGATCGGCCGTCACGGTCGCGATCGCCGGGCTGCTGTTCGTGAGCCGGCCGGTCGGCGGATCCGGTTTCGCCGCGGTGTTCGGGCTCGCGGTCGCGGTGCTGCTGATCGCCGCGATCCCCGGCTTCCGGATCGGCGACGGCCCCGGGTCCTCCGGCTCCGGGCAGGTCAGCGCGGAGTCAGCGCCACCCCGCGACTGAGCAGCGCGATCCCGGCCTCGAAGACCGCCGAGTCGTCGGCGGCGCCGAGCGAACCGGTCGTGCTCGCCGCCCCGTGGCTCTCGCCGTGCATGCGCTGCTGCACCAGCGACGTGTGCCCGAGGATGAACTGCAGCACCGCGGCGGCGGCGAGATCGGCATCGGCGAGACCCGCGGGAAGCGCGAGCCGGAGCGCGTCCTGCGCGCGCGAGGGGCCAGGACGGAGCGCGGCGGAGCTCATCACGACCTCGGCCCCGTCGCGGTGCGCGAGCAGGGCGTCGCGCACCGCCCGCGCCGCGCCGGGCAGCTCCGTGCCGGGGGAGAGGTCGGGGATGCGCGCGAGGATGCGATCCGAGACCGCGGCCAGGAGATCCTGCTTGCTGTCGAAGTGCCAGTACAGCGCGCTCGCCTGCACGTCGAGCTCCGTGGCCAGGCGCCGCATGGTGAGGTCGGGCAGGCCGTAGCGGTCCAGCAGCTCGAGAGCCACGCCGATGATGTGGGCGCGGTCGTGCCGTCCGGTGCGAGCGGGAGTCATGCCCTGAGTATACTGAACGACGTTCAGGTGAACAGTGTTCAGGGGCGGCAGCGCGTGCGCCGCGCCCTCCCGCATCCCGAGAGGAACCTCCATGACGACGACATCCCGCCCCTGGGGCGCCGACGCCGCCCGCATCGCCGTGTTCGCGGCCCTGATCATCGCGCTGGGGCTCGTGATCGTGCCGCTGCCCGGCGGGGTGCCCATCACCGGGCAGACCCTCGGCGTGATGCTCGCGGGGCTGATCCTCGGGCCCCGCCTCGCGTCCCTGTCGGTGCTGACCGTGCTCGGCCTCGCCGCGGTCGGGCTTCCCGTGCTCGCCGGCGGGAGGGGCGGCATCGGCGTCTTCTTCGGGCCCAGCGCGGGGTATCTGCTGGGCTGGCTCGCGGGCGTCGTGGTGATCGGGCTGATCGCCGGAACGCGGCGGATCGCCTGGTGGCGCGCGGCGACGGCTGCGCTGCTCGGCGGGATCGGGGTCGTGTACCTCTTCGGGATCCCCGTGCAGGCCCTGGTCACGGGCGTCCCGCTCGGCCCGACCGCGTTGTCCAGCCTGGCGTTCCTGCCGGGTGACCTCCTCAAGGCGGCGGCCGCGACCGCGCTCTGCGTCGCGCTGCAGCGCGCCTACCCGCGCGCGTTCCGACGGGCGGCCGTGCGTGTCGCCTGAGATCGAGCTGCAGTCGGTCACGCTGCGCGCCGAGGGCCGGACGATCCTCGAGGACGTCTCGCTGCGGCTGACCGCCCGGCGCACCGCGGTGATCGGCGCGAACGGATCCGGGAAGTCGAGCTTCGCGCGCCTGCTGAACGGCCTGCACGTCGCGACGACCGGTTCGGTCCGGGTCGCGGGCCTGGATCCGGCCCGGGACGTCAGGGTGGTGCGACGCAGGGTCGGGTTCGTGTTCGCGGATCCCGAGGCGCAGATCCTCATGCCGACGCCGGCCGAGGATCTCGCGCTGTCCCTGCGGGGCGTCGCGAAGGACGAGCGCGACGCCCGGGTGGATGCGGCCCTCGCGCTGTGCGGGTTCGAGGCGCTGCGCGACGCACCGGCGTCCGAACTCTCGGGCGGGCAGAAGCAGCTGCTGGCCCTCGCGTCGGTGCTGATCGGGCGTCCCGAACTGGTGGTCGCCGACGAACCCACCACGCGACTGGACCTGCGCAACAGCCGGCGCATCGGCGACGCCCTGCTGGACGACCTGGAGGTTCCGCTCGTGCTCGTCACCCACGATCTCGACCTGGCGAGGCGCTGCGACGAGGCGGTGCTCATCGAGCACGGCCGGGTGCGTGCGCACGGCGCGCCCGACGACGTGATCGCCGACTATCTGCAGCTGTGCGGCTGAGGGCGTCTCGATGATCTCGCTGTACCGACCGGGCACGGGCCTGTCGCATCGTGCTTCCGCCGGCGCCAAGCTCGCGCTGCTGGCGCTGATCGCGCTCATGCTCTCGATCGTCCCGGCGGTCGTCGCCGCAGAGGCGCCCGTGCTCGCCGCCGTCGTGGGGGTGAGCCTGCTGTTCCCGCTGGCCGGGCTGGGGCTCGCCGCGCTGGGCGCGGCCTGGTGGCGCCTGCGCTGGCTGGTGCTCATCCTCGGCACGGCGCTGGTCGTCTTCGTGAGCGTGCCGGCGGCGATCGTGAACACCGGCCGGCTCGTGGTGCTCCTGCTGCTCGCAGAGCTGTTCACGCGCACCACGTCGATGAGCGCCCTGATGTCGGTGATCGGTCGGCTGCTGCGCCCGTTCCGGCGCCTCGGAGTCGATCCGGACGCGGTGGCGCTCGTGCTCTCGCTGACGCTCACCATGGTCCCGGTCGTCGGCGGTTTCGTGCGGGCGATCCGCGAGGCGCAGGACGCGCGCGGCGTGCGCCTCGGTCTGCGCTCCGCGCTCCCGCTCCTGGTGCGCACGATGCGCCACGCCGATGCGGTGGGAGAGTCGCTGGCCGCACGCGGTCTCGCGCCCTGACCGCATCGGCGCCGTCAGGGCGCTCCCGGGCGTGCCGCCTATACTGGGAGGCTGGCCATCCGGCCGCTCACCCCCTTTCTGAAGAACGGACGTCCGCTGTGCTCGCCGTGCACGACCTCGAGATCCGCGTGGGAGCGCGCCTCCTCATGGAGAACGTCTCCTTCCGCGTCGCCGATGGCGACAAGATCGGTCTCGTCGGCCGCAACGGCGCCGGCAAGACCACACTGACGAAGGTGCTCGCGGGAGACCTGATCTCCGCCGGCGGCAAGGTCGAGCGCAGCGGCGAGCTGGGCTACCTGCCGCAGGATCCGCGCTCCGGCGACCCGGAGATGCTCGCGCGCACCCGGATCCTGGACGCCCGCGGCCTCGGCTCCCTCACCCTGCGGATCCGCGAGGCCTCCGAGGCGATGGGCTCGGACGATCCCGCCGTCGCGGAGAAGGCCATGCGTCAGTTCGGCAACCTCACGGAGCGCTTCGAGGCGCTGGGCGGGTACGCCGCGGAGGCCGAAGCGGCGTCGATCGCGAACAACCTGTCGCTTCCGGACCGGATCCTCGACCAGCCTCTGAAGACGCTCTCCGGCGGTCAGCGCCGTCGCATCGAGCTCGCCCGGATCCTCTTCTCCGACGCCGAGACCATGATCCTCGACGAGCCCACCAACCACCTCGACGCGGACAGCGTGGTGTGGCTGCGCGAGTTCCTGAAGGGGTACAAGGGCGGGCTGATCGTGATCAGCCACGACGTCGAGCTGGTCGGCGAGACCGTGAACCGGGTGTTCTACCTGGACGCGAACCGCCAGGTCATCGACATCTACAACATGAACTGGAAGAACTACCTGCGCCAGCGCGTGGCGGACGAGGAGCGCCGCAAGAAGGAGCGCGCGAACGCGGAGAAGAAGGCGACCACGCTGCAGCAGCAGGCCGCCCGCTTCGGTGCCAAGGCCAGCAAGGCCGCGGCGGCGCACCAGATGGTGGCCCGCGCCGAGAAGCTGCTCTCCGGCCTCGAGGAGGTCCGTCAGGTCGAGCGGGTCGCGAAGCTGCGGTTCCCGAAGCCCGCGCCCTGCGGCAAGACGCCGCTGATGGCCTCCGGGCTGTCGAAGTCGTACGGCTCGCTGGAGATCTTCACCGACGTCGACCTCGCGATCGATCGCGGCTCCAAGGTGGTCGTGCTCGGGCTGAACGGTGCCGGGAAGACGACCCTCCTGCGCATCCTCGCGGGCGTGGACCAGCCCGACACCGGCCAGCTGGAGCCGGGACACGGCCTGAAGGTCGGCTACTACGCGCAGGAGCACGAGAACCTCGACGTCTCGCGCTCGGTGCTCGAGAACATGATGTCGTCGGCACCCGATCTGAACGAGACCGAGGCCCGCAAGGTGCTCGGATCCTTCCTGTTCACCGGCGAGGACGTGCACAAGCCTGCCGGCGTGCTCTCCGGCGGTGAGAAGACCCGTCTCTCGCTCGCGACGCTGGTCGTCTCCGCGGCGAACATGCTGCTGCTCGACGAGCCGACGAACAACCTCGATCCGGCCTCCCGCGAGGAGATCCTGGGGGCGCTGGCGCATTACGAGGGCGCCGTCGTGCTCGTCTCGCACGATCCCGGTGCGGTCGCCTCGCTCAATCCCGAGCGGGTGCTGATCCTGCCCGACGGCGTCGAGGACATCTGGTCGAAGGACTACCAGGACCTCATCGAGCTGGCCTGACCGCACTCGGCCTGGCGTCCTCTGCGACGGGGACGGCCTCGGTCAGCGGCTCTCGACGGCGTCGAGCAGCGCGTCCTCGTCGTCCATGTCGCGATCGCGTCGGCGGCGCGGGCCGCGCGGGGGCCGGCCGGCCGCCTCATCGCGGTGCTTGAGGATCTCGGTGCGGATCACGTAGCCGATGAAGATGAAGCCCATGATCGCGAACAGGATCCACTGGATCGCGTACGACAGGAACGGTCCCGGGTCGTCCGACGGGGCATCGAAGGCGGCCGGACGGGAGGGGGGTGCGGGCGACTCGGAGACCAGCTCGCCGTACGCACCGGTGTCGACCGGGACGGATCCTCCGATGTCGTCCGCGACCAGAGGCAGGTTGATGCTCGGCACCTGTCCTTCCGGCGCGCCTCGACCGGACGGGGGGAGAGGCTCGCCCGGGCGCAGCCGTGCGGTCACGGTCACCTCGCCCTTCGGCGGAGCAGGCACGGAGGAGGGAACATCCTTCTCTCCCGGCACCACCCATCCCCGGTTGACGATCAACACGCGTCCGTCATCCGTGCGGAGCGGCACGAGCACCTCGAAGGCGCTGGTGCCGCCGTGCGGGCGGTTGCGCACGAGCAGCTGGTCACCGGTCTCGTACCGACCGCGCGCCGTGACCGGATGCCACTCGTCGGACGCGCGCATCTTCGCGCCGGGAGCGAGGAGCCGGTCGAGCGGGACCGGCTTGGCGTCGTAGTTCTGCTGCACGAGCTCGAGCTGGGTCTGGCGACCGTCATTCCGGGAGAACTGCCAGTGGGAGAGGTAGGCGCACACGAGCGCGAACACGATCGCCACCGCGAGGTAGGCGCTCCAGCGGAGCAGACGCTGTCGCATCATCCGATCTCGCCCTCGCCGATGCGCGTGTCGACGCGCACGGGGAAGTCCCTGGCACGGAGGTAGTCGCGCAGGAACGCGAGGTGCTCGTCGCAGGCCAGCCAGACCTTCTCGCGCTCCGGGCCGTGGATCCGTGGATTCCGCCACACGATGCGGTGCGTCGCCCGCGCCCGGCAGCCGGCGCGCGAGCACTTCGCCTCGGCCTTCTTCGCGTTCACGGCCGGGGCTCCGAGCCGCGCGCGGGCGTCGTCTCGGAGAGCGTGATCACGTCGGGGGAGGGACCCGCCGCCGGTGGCGCGCTCGGGGCAGCCCCGATCCCGATCTGCGGGGACTCCACGGACGTCTCGACCGAGTCGTCGCCGGCGTTCGCGAAAACGACGGCGATGTACGGCAGCACCGCCGCGGCGATCCCGAGGACCCAGGTCCACCACCCGAGCGGCTGCATCACGAGCATCAGCACGAAGCACGCCATCCGGATCGACATCGTGATGACGTACTGACGCACACGTCCGTGCGCCTCGTCGCGCGGTGCGCGCGGCAGGGAGGTCACGGCGGCGTCTGGAGTCCTTCTCACGATGACTCCAGCCTACGCCGCCGTGACCGGCGGGGGCGCTCAGTAGCCGGAGCCGCCCAGGGACGCCGCGTACGCGAGACCGATGAAGAACAGCGCCGCGATGATCAGGTTCAGGAGAACGCCGACGTAGCCCATCACGAGGCCGGCGATCGCCATGCCCTTGCCGCCGAGCTGGGGGTCGCGCTTGATCCTGCCGAGGGCCATGTGCCCCGTGATGATCGCCGCCACGGAGGCGAGGATCGGCAGGATCAGGTAGGCGATCCAGAAGAACACCAGGCCGGCGATGCCGCAGATGAGCGAGGTCAGGGCGAGGCCGTTGGACTTCTTCGGCGTCGCGTAGGGCTGGGCGTACGGCTGGGCGTAGGCGGGAGCGCCGGGCTGGGCGTAGCCGGGCGCAGTCGGTGCGGCCCCGGGGTAGCCGCCGGGTACGGCCTGCGGCGGGTGCGGTTGCTGCGGGGCGGTCTGCTGGGGAGCGGCCCCGGGGTACGCCGGAGCGGGCGGCACCGGCGCCTGCGGTGCGGGAGCGGCACCCGGGTAGGGCTGCTGCTGCTGCGGGGGCACTGGAGCGCCCGGGTAGGCGGGCGGCTGCTGCCCGGGGTTCTGCGGGTATCCGCCCTGGTCGTTGCTCATGGGAATGTCCTCCTGGTTCATGACAAAGATTTCCGTGCCGCTGGGGCCGTGTCAATTCCGGAGCGGGAATCCGCTCGATAGGCTGGCGTGCCGTACACCACACCCCTTGGGAGACCTGCATGAGCACTGACCGCGTCGTCCTCGTCACCGGCGGCAATCGGGGCATCGGCCGCGCGATCGCCGAGCGCTTCGTCCGGGACGGATACCGCGTCGCGGTCACCGCGCGCAGCGGCGAAGGCCCGGAGGGCACGCTGACCGTGCGCGCCGATGTGACCGACGCTGCGGCCGTCGACGCGGCGTTCACCGAGGTGGAGCAGAAGCTCGGCCCGGTCGAGATCGTGGTCGCGAACGCCGGCATCACGAAGGACACGCTGCTGCTGCGCATGTCGGAGGACGACTTCGACAGCGTCGTCTCGACGAACCTGGGCGGATCCTTCCGCGTCGTCAAGCGCGCGTCCAAGGGGATGCTGCGTGCCCGGTTCGGCCGCGTGATCCTGATCTCCAGCGTGGTCGGACTGTACGGCTCCGCCGGGCAGATCAACTACTCCGCGTCGAAGAGCGCGCTGGTCGGCTTCGCCCGTTCGCTCACCCGCGAGCTCGGAGCCCGCGGCATCACGGCGAACGTGGTGGCTCCCGGCTTCATCGAGACCGACATGACGGCCGAGCTCCCGGAGGAGACGCAGAAGCAGTACAAGGCGAGCATCCCGGCCGGGCGTTTCGCGTCCGCCGACGAGGTCGCCGGCGTCGTCACCTGGCTCGCCTCGGACGACTCGGCATACATCTCGGGCGCGGTCATCCCCGTCGACGGCGGCCTCGGCATGGGCCACTGAGCACGGAGCGCCGCCCCGGAGGCTTCGAGGCGACGCGCGGGCACCGGTCGCGAGCGGCGGGTGCCCGTGCGGCCCGTCAGCGCATGGATGCCACCAGAAGTTCGGCGAGCCGTTCGGGAACCGAGAACTGCGGCCAGTGCCCCGAGCCGATCGTGACGACTTCCGCGTCGCGGATCCGCCGGTATTCGTCCCGATAGGCGCCCCACTGCGCGAGCATGTCGTCGAAGTCCTCCGGCGACACGGCGCCCATCAGCAGGGTCACCGGCACGTCGTAGCGTCGCTCGTCTGTGAGCGTGATCGGATCCGTCGGCACCCGGGCGGGGACGCTCAGGGCCTTCTGCGCGGCTTCCGCGCGAGTCCGCTCGTCGAGGTCGTCCACCTCCTCGTCGGGGAAGTGCTCCCACCCCGGGAAGGGGATCACGCCGTCGACGATCTCGAACTCGCTGATCCCTGCGCCGTCCGGCGGCGGCGCGGAGTCCACGAAGACGGCGCGTGCGACGCGATCCGGGCGCGCGTCCACCGCGCCCCAGATGACGTTCCCGCCGCCGGAGTGGCCGACCACCACGACATCGCCGTCGGCGGCGTCGATCGCGGCGACCACGGCGCCGACCCAGTCGGTCAGGCGGATGCCCGAGGAGGCCGGCGCCGGGACGCCGACGCCCGGCATGGTCAAGGGACGCGGGGTGTGCCCAGCGTCGCGGAGGGGACCGATGATCGGACCCCAGGAGTCGGCGTCGAGCCAGAGCCCGGGTACGAGGATGATGTCCATGACCCGACGCTACGACGGGCCACCGACACCCCGCTACGGGAGCAGCGGGATGACCTCGGAGAGGTCCTGCGGCCCGATCACGAGCGCCGCCGCCGCGCGCACTGCGGGCTTGGCGTTGAAGGCGAGCCCGAGACCGGCGACCGACATCATGCGCAGATCGTTCGCCCCGTCTCCGATCGCGATCGTCCCGTGTGGCGGCACCCCGAGCTCTGCGGCCCAGGCCTGCAGCGAGGCGGCCTTGGCGTCCGCGTCGACGATCTCGCCGTCGACCCGCCCCGACAGCATGCCGTCAGCCACCTCGAGACGATTCGCCCTCCAGCGGTCGACGCCGAGATCGGCCGCGACCGTGTCGAGGATCTCGTGGAAGCCGCCCGAGACCACACCCACGACGCCGCCGCGGTCGTGCACGGCGGCGATCAGCTCGCGGACCCCTGGAGTCGGTTCGATGCGCGACAGCACCCGGCCGAACGCGTCCACGGGCACGCCCTCCAGCGCGGCGACGCGTGAGCGCAAGCTCGCCGCGAAGTCGATCTCGCCCCGCATCGCCGCCTCGGTCGCCGCCTGCACCTCGTCACGGCGGCCTGCCTCGTCGGCGAGCAGCTCGATCACTTCGTTGCGGATGAGGGTGGAGTCGGCGTCGAGCACGACGAGGAAGCGCGCGGAGGTCACCCGATGAGCGTAGCCGCCGCGCCGGGAGCCCTCGAACGCTGTGTCAGCGCTCGATCCTGACGCCCTTCCCGACCACGGTGAGGCCCGTCTCGGTGATGGTGAAACCGCGTTCCAGGTCGCGCTCGCGATCCACGCCGACGGTCGCGCCGTCGAGCAGGACCACGTTCTTGTCCAGGATCGCGCGATGCACGCGGGCGCCCTGGCCGACGCGCACCCCGTCGAACAGCACCGAGTCGGTGATCGTGGATCCGCCCGCGGCGAGCGTCCACGGACCCACGACGCTGCGCTCGAGATGGGTGCCGGAGAGCACCGATCCCAGCGACACGATCGAGTCGATCGCGTTGCCGATCCGGCCGACCGAGTCGCGCACGAACTTCGCCGGCGGCGAGTTCACCGCCTGGGAGTGGATCGGCCACTCCATGTTGTACAGGTTGAAGATCGGCAGCGTGGAGATCAGGTCCATGTGCGCGTCGAAGAACGACTCGATCGTGCCCACGTCCCGCCAGTACGAGCGGTCGCGCGGAGAGGATCCCGGCACGTCGTTCTGCTTCATGTCGTAGAACCCGGCCTCGCCGCGCTCCACGAAGTAGGGGATGATGTCGCCGCCCATGTCATGGTTGGACGTCGCGAGCTCGCCGTCCGCCTCGACCGCCTCGATCAGCGCGTCGGCGTCGAAGATGTAGTTGCCCATCGAGGCGAGCACCTCGTGCGGCGAGTCCGGCAGGCCGGACGGGTCGGACGGCTTCTCCAGGAACTGGTGGATCCGCCCCGATCCGTCCGCGGCCACGTCGATGACCCCGAACTGGGAGGCGAGGGCGAGCGGCTGCCGGATGCCGGCGACCGTGGCACGCGCGCCGGACGCGATGTGCGCCTGGATCATCTGCTCGAAGTCCATCCGGTACACGTGGTCGGCGCCGATCACGGCGACGATGTCCGGCTTCTCGTCCAGGATCAGGTTCAGGCTCTGCAGGATCGCGTCCGCGGACCCGGAGAACCAGCGCTTGCCCAGGCGCTGCTGGGCGGGCACCGAGGCGACGTACGAGTCGAGCAGAGCCGACATCCGCCACGTCTGCGAGATGTGCCGGTCCAGACTGTGGGACTTGTACTGGGTCAGCACCACGATCTGTCTCAGCCCGGAGTTGATCAGATTCGAGATCGCGAAGTCGATGAGACGATACTGCCCGCCGAACGGGACAGCGGGCTTGGCTCGATCCGCCGTGAGGGGCATGAGGCGCTTGCCCTCGCCCCCGGCGAGGATGATCCCGAAAACCTTCTTTGGTGCCGACATGCGTCCACCATAGAGCCACGTCGTTGCATGTACTAGCGTTCACGACATGCGCGTCGACATCATCACCAAGGAGTACCCGCCCGAGATCTACGGAGGGGCGGGGGTGCATGTCGAAGAGCTCGTGAAAGCCCTGCGATCCGGCACCGAGGTGCGGGTGAGGGCGTTCGGCGCGGACCGGGATGAACAGGGGACGACGTCTTATCGAACGCCCGCCGAACTGGCCGGGGCGAACGCGGCGCTGCAGACCCTGGGCACGGATCTGCTGATCGTCCCGGACGTCGCGGGTGCCGATGTGGTGCACAGCCACACCTGGTACGCGAACTTCGCCGGGCACATCGCCTCGCAGCTGCACGGGATCCCGCACGTGCTCACCGCGCACAGCCTCGAGCCGCTGCGACCGTGGAAGGCCGAGCAGCTCGGCGGCGGATACGCGGTCTCCAGCGGCATCGAGCGCCTGGCCTATGAGAACGCCGCCGCGATCATCGCGGTGAGCGCGGGCATGCGCACGGACATCCTGCGCAGCTACCCCCAGGTCGACCCGACCAAGGTGCGGGTGATCCACAACGGCATCGATGTCGAATCCTGGCACCCGGTCGACGACCCCGACTTCGTGCGCGCGCAGGGCATCGATCCGGATCGTCCCTCGGTCATCTTCGTGGGCAGGATCACGCGCCAGAAGGGGCTGCCGTACCTGCTCAGGGCCGCCGCTCAGCTGCCGCCAGAGGTGCAGCTCGTGCTGTGCGCGGGTGCGCCGGACACGCCGGAGATCATGGCGGAGGTGCAGGAACTCGTGCGCGGCCTGCAGAGCACGCGACAGGGGGTCGTCTGGATCGAGCGGATGCTGCCGCGCCACGAGCTCTCCGCGATCCTCACGGCCGCCACCACGTTCGTCTGCCCATCGGTCTACGAGCCGCTCGGGATCGTGAACCTCGAGGCGATGGCGTGCGGCGCCGCGGTCGTGGGCACGGCCACGGGCGGGATCCCCGAGGTCGTGGACGACGGCGTCACCGGCCGTCTCGTGCCGATCGAGCAGCTGCAGGACGGCACCGGCACGCCGGTCGACCCCGAGCGGTACGTCGCCGATCTGGCCGCTGTCCTGGCCGAGGTCGTCGCCGACCCTGCGCGCGCGAAGGCCTACGGCGAGGCCGGCCGGATCCGCGCGGCGCAGGAGTTCAGCTGGGCGGCGATCGCCGACACGACGCGGGCGCTCTACGCGGAGGTCACGGCCTGACCGATAGGCTGGGCGCATGCCTGCCGTCCTCGAATTCTCGGATGTCGTGGTCCGCCGCGACGGCCGCAACATCGTCGATCAGCTGACCTGGACCGTCGAGGACGATCAGCGCTGGGTGATCCTGGGGCCCAACGGCGCGGGCAAGACCACGCTGCTTCAGCTGGCCGACACGCTGATGCACCCGACGTCGGGTCGCGTCGAGATCCTGGGGGAGACCCTGGGCCGTGCGGACGTGTTCGAGATCCGACCGCGGATCGGCTTCGCCTCCTCGGCGATGGCCAGGCGGATCCCCGGCGACGAGACCGTGCTGAACACCGTGATGACGGCTGCGTACTCGGTCATGGGCCGCTGGAACGAGTCCTACGAGGCGATCGACGAGCGGCGCGCGATGCGCGTGCTGGAGCAGTGGCACCTCGAGCACCTCGCCGAACGCTACTTCGGCACCCTCAGCGACGGCGAGCAGAAGAGGGTTCAGATCGCCCGGGCGGTCATGACCGACCCTGAGCTGCTGCTGCTGGACGAGCCGTCGGCGAGCCTCGACCTCGGCTCCCGGGAAGAGCTGCTCGGGCTGCTCAGCGGCTTCGCGCAGTCGCCGACGACGCCGGCGATGATCATGGTGACGCACCACGTCGAGGAGATCCCGGTCGGCTTCACGCACGTGCTCCTGCTCCGCGAGGGCAAGGTCGTGGCCGCCGGCCCGATCGCCGAGACGCTCACCGCCGAGACGCTGGGCGAGGCCTTCGGCATGCCGATCGCGCTCGACCGTGCCGAGGGCCGCTACGCCGCCCGCGCCGCGTCCTGACCCGGCCATCCCTGAGCCTTCGCACCGGTTCCTGCGCCGCCGCCCCGGTTCCTGAGCCTGTCGAAGGACTGCTAAGATCGATCCTTGGTGTTCTCCGCACCGCAGACTTCCCTCGCCCCTGGCACAATCCAGGGCACCACGTAAGGAATCCCATGAAGACTGACATCCACCCCGAATACCAGGCCGTCGTGTTCCGCGACCTCGGCTCGGGAGACACGTTCCTCACCCGTTCGACCGTCACCAGCGACAAGACGATCGAGCTGGACGGCGTGGAGTACCCCGTCATCGACGTGGAGATCTCCTCCGCCTCGCACCCGTTCTACACGGGCAAGCAGCGCATCATGGACTCGGCCGGCCGCGTCGAGAAGTTCAACCAGCGCTTCAAGAACTTCGGCGGTTCCTCCAAGTAATCGCCTCGCGCGAAGGCTCCGCTTCGGCGGGGCCTTCGTCGTCTCCGGGATCGAGTCCGGGGCGCCCCTCTCCCCGGCGCCGACCCGCGGCCCGCGCACGGGCTCAGGCGTCGACTCGGCCTTCGCGCATGAGATCGACCTCGCGCACGGGATCGGCCTCTCGCACGGGCCAGCGGCCGTCGAGACGCGCCTCCGGTTCGATCCGGCCGATCCGGATGAAGTAGTCGGTGAGGCTCGCGGCCTGCGCGCGCGCCCAGCTGATCTGCCGGGTGTGCAGCTCGGCCGCGCTGGGCGGCAGCGGGAAGCGCTGGGCCAGGGCCTGGGCGACGCGACCTGCGGCGACCGCATCGGCGGATGCGTCGTGCGCTCCGGTCAGGTCGACTCCGTAGTGCGCGGCGACGATCTCCAGCGTCCGCTTGCCGGGACGATACCGGTCGTAGGTCTTGTCGATGACGAGCGGATCGATCACGGGCGACGGCGAGTCCAGCGGCGCGATGCCATGTCTGCGTGCCTCGTGCGCGAGCAGCGAGAAGTCGAACGCGGCGTTGTAGGCGACGATCGGGACGCCCTGGTCGAGCAGCGACCTCAGCGCGGCGACGACGCCTGCGACCACCTGCGGCGCGGGGGAGCCGTTGCGACGGGCCCGCTCGGACGTGATGCCGTGGATCGCCGTCGCGGCCTCGGGGATCGGTACGCCCGGATCCGCCAGCCAGGTGCGCGCCGCGATCTCGGCGCCGTGGTGGTCCAGCACGCCGACGTGAGCGGTGACGATCCGGTCGCGCGTGACGTCGACTCCGGTGGTCTCGAGATCGAACACTCCGACGCGGGTGAGCCACGACGGAAGGGCCGGGGAGGAGGTCATGCCGCCACGGTAGAGGGCTCCTCCGACATCCCGTCCTCGGCGCGCGGCGCAAGCGCAGAGTGGGCCAGCACCCCGCCCGTAGACTCGGGGGATGCCCGTGCCATCGCCCTATGCCGCACGCCTGGATCGCATTCCCGTGCAGAGGCACGAGGCGGAGATCCTGGGCGGTCGCACGGCATACTGGGTGTACGGGCCGGAGGACGCGGCCATCACGGTGCTCGCCGTGCACGGGTTCCGCGGCGAGCACCACGGGCTGGAGCCCGTCGTCGCGTACCTGCCAGGGGTGCGCTTCATCATGCCCGACCTGCCCGGCTTCGGGGAGACGGCGCCGCTGCCGGATCGCACGCACGACCTCGGCGCCTACGCCGAATGGCTCACGGCCTTCTCCGCCGCCGTGGCACCGGGTGCGGTCGTCCTCGGCCACTCGTTCGGGTCGATCGTCGCGTCCGCCGCGGTCGCCCGCGGCCTGCCGACCCCGCGGCTGATCCTGGTCAACCCCATCGGCGCCCCGGCGCTCGAGGGCCCGAAGGCCGTGCTCACCCGCCTCGCGATCCTCTACTACGGGCTGGGCGCCCGGCTGCCGGAGTCCGCCGGCACCGAGCTGCTGCGCAACCGGATCATCGTGCGGGCGATGAGCATCGCGATGGCCAAGACCGCCGATCCCGCGCTCCGCCGCTTCGTGCACGACCAGCACGACACCTACTTCTCACGCTTCGCCGACCGCGGGATGCTGCGGGAGGCGTTCGTGACCAGCGTGTCGCACGACGTCCGCGAGTTCGCCCCGGTCATCTCCGTGCCGACGCTGCTCGTCGCGGCCCAGCGCGACGACATCACGCCGATCGAGGCCGAGCGCGCGCTCGCGACGCTTTTCCCGGACGCGACCCTCGTCGAGATCGCGCACGTCGGCCACTTGATCCACTACGAGGCCCCCGCGGAGGCCGCCGCCGCGATCAGGCGCTTCCTCCAGCCTCTCGGCGCGCCAACCCCATGAGTCCGCCGACCCGGAACGGGATCACCTCGCCCATCGCGAGGGAGGTCTCGGTCCGTTCGACCCCTTCGATCGACAGGATCCGGGCGTCCGTGTCGAACAGGTGACGGGCATCGCGGCAGGCCACCCGCGCCAGGATGTCGATCGACCCGCTCAGGCCGTGCGCCTGCACCACCTCGGGCACCCGGGAGAGCTCGGTGATGATGCGGGGCAGCTCCGTCTGCCGCAGCTCGATGCTGATGAACGCCTGCAGCGGGAAGCCGAGCACGGCGGGGGAGAAGGACCGTTCGTACGCGAGGAACACCCCGGACTGATCGAGCCGGGCCATGCGCGCCTGGATCGTGTTCCGGGACAGCCGGAGCTTCTCCGCGAGGGCGACGACGGTGGTGCGCGGATCCGCGGACAGGATCTCGAGGATGTCGAGGTCGGTGCGGTCGAGAGCTGACATGTTGCCAAAGGCTAGCATCCGCCGAAGCGGTGAATCTTGGCAACATGCTCAAGCTGCCAGGGAATGCTTGAGCGAGGTGTTCAGCAGACGTACGCTCAGGCTCAAGCGAAGATGCCATGGATCCGCCCCACGAAGGCGGAACCCCTGAGGAGGACGACGATGTCTACCCACCTTGATCCGATCACGGTCCCGGCCGTCGGTCTCGACCAGCCGTTGAGCCTGATCGACCCGCGCGGCCGGCGGGTGCACGAGCCCCGGCTCGAGCCCTACGCCGCGGACGTCACCTCCGCGCAACTGCTCGACCTGCTGCGCGACATGATCGTGCTGCGGCGCATCGACGCCGAGGGCATCGCGCTGCAGCGCCAGGGCCAGGTCGGCCTCTGGGCGCCCTGCAACGGCCAGGAGGCGGCGCAGATCGGCTCCGCGCGCGCCTTCCGCGCCGACGACATCGTGTTCCCCAGCTACCGCGAGACCGGGGTCCTGCTGGTACGCGGCGCTCAGCCCGGCGACTACGTGCGCGCCTGGCGCGGCGAGGAGGGCGCGGCGTTCGACCCGTGGGTGATGCACATGGCGCCCCTGCAGATCATCATCGGCGCGCAGACGCTGCACGCCGTCGGCTACGCGCTCGGCATCATGCACGACCGCTCCGACCAGGTCGCGATCACCTACTTCGGCGACGGCGCGTCGAGCCAGGGCGATGTGAACGAGGCGATGGTGTTCGCCGCGTCGTACCACGCGCCCGTCGTGTTCATCTGCCAGAACAACCATTGGGCGATCTCCGAGCCCGTCGCCGTGCAGTCGCAGCACCCGATCGCCGGACGCGCGCCCGGCTTCGGCATCCCGAGCATGCGCGTGGACGGCAACGACGTGCTCGCCGTGCACGCCGCGACGCGCTGGGCCCTCGAGCAGGCGCGCAACGGCTCCCCGGTGTTCCTGGAGCTGGTGACGTACCGGATGGGACCGCACACCACGGCCGACGACCCCACCCGCTACCGCGATCCTGCCGAGCTGGAGTACTGGCGCGGCAAGGATCCGATCGCCCGGGTGGAGGCGCTGCTGCGCGCCGAGGGCGTGCTCAGCGACGAGATCTCGGCCGAGTTCGCCGCAGCCGCCGACGAGGCGGCGATGCAGCTGCGCGCGGCCTGCCTGGCCATGGTGACGCGGGAGCCGCTCGCCGTCTTCGACGGCGTGTACGCGGAGCCGCACACCGGACTCGCCGAGGAGCGCGCGGACTACGCGCGTTACCTCTCGACCTTCGCGGAGGCGTGAGATGGTGCAGCTGACGATGGGCAAGGCGCTCGGCGCCGCCCTGCAGCAGTCCCTGCGGGACGACGACAAGGTCGTGCTGCTCGGAGAGGACATCGGCCGGCTCGGCGGCGTCTTCCGGATCACGGACGGGCTGCTCGACGAATTCGGGGCGGAACGGGTGATCGACACCCCGCTCGCGGAGTCCGGGATCGTCGGCACCGCGGTGGGCCTCGCGATGCGCGGCTACCGCCCTGTCGTGGAGATCCAGTTCGACGGATTCGTCTATCCGGCGTTCGACCAGATCGTGTCGCAGGTCGCGAAGCTGCACTACCGCACGCAGGGCACCGTGCCGATGCCGATCACGATCCGGATCCCGTGGGGAGGCGGGATCGGCGCGGCCGAGCACCACTCCGAGTCGCCCGAGGCCTACTTCGTGCACACCGCGGGACTCCGTGTCGTCGCCGTGTCGAACCCGCAGGACGCGTACACCTGCCTGCGTCAGGCGATCGCCTGCGATGACCCGGTGATCTTCCTGGAGCCCAAGCGGCTGTACCACGCCAAGGGCGAGGTCGACTTGGAGACCCCTCTGGCCGACACGGCGCCGATGGGACTGGCGAAAGTGGTCCGCGAGGGGCGGGACGCCACGATCATCACGTACGGGGCAATGGTGCGCACCGCGCTGGACGCCGCCGAGGCCGCGGAGGCCGAGGGGCACGCACTCGAGGTGATCGATCTGCGCTCACTCTCGCCGGTCGACTACGGCACCGTCTGCGCCTCCGTGCGCCGCACCGGCCGCGTCGTCGTGGTGCACGAGGCCGCGCGCGAGGCCGGCGTGGCCGCGGAGGTCATCGCGAGCATCACCGAGAAGTGCTTCCCCTGGCTGGAGGCCGCTCCGTTGCGCGTGACCGGCCACGACATCCCCTACCCGCCGGCGAAGCTGGAGAAGTTCCACCTGCCGGATCTGGATCGGATCCTCGACGCCGTCGATCGCGTGCTCGACGACGAGCAGCTGCTCATCTCGCAGCCGATGGAAGGGGTGGACCGGTGACCCAGGAGTTCCGCCTTCCGGACCTCGGCGAGGGCCTCACCGAGGCGGAGATCGTGCAGTGGCTGGTCGCCGAGGGCGACACGGTCACCCTGAACCAGACCCTCGCCGAGGTCGAGACCGCCAAGGCGATCGTCGAGCTGCCGTCGCCGTACGCCGGCGTGATCACGTCGCTGCACGCGGCGGCGGGGGACGTGGTGGCCGTGGGCGCGCCGCTCGTGGGCTTCGAACTGGCGGGCGATGCCGCCGAGAAGAACACCGCGGAGAAGGGCGCAGCGGAGGCAGCCGCCCCCTCGAAAGCCGCCGTCGAGGAGGGTTCCGGACCCAACCTGGTCGGCTACGGGGCCGCGCCGAACTCAGGACGACCGATGCGCCGGGCCAGGCGCGCCGGTGCCGGATCCTCGATCGCCACTGCGGACCACGACGTCCGAGCCGCGGCTCCGCACGACGCGATCGACGAGGTGCCGCCGACCCGCGAGCAGCACGAACGCCCGCGCTCGACGCCCCCGGTGCGCGCCTACGCGAAGCAGCACGGCGTCGATCTGGTCCTGGTCGCGGCGGAGCTCGGCGACCGCGTGATCACGCGCTCCGACGTCGACGCGTACCGCGAGCGGATCGCGCAGCGCAGCGTCGGGACGAGGACGGCGCCGCAGCCGATGCCCGCCGGTGCGGCGGAGCCCGCCGCCTCCGAAGTGACGCGATCCGCACCCCCGCGCGCGCGGGCCGGGGAGCGGGGCACCACCCGGATCCCGATCCGCGGCGTCCGCAAGCACACCGCCGAGGCGATGGTGCAGAGCGCCTTCACGGCTCCGCACGTGACCACGTTCCACACCGTGGACGTCACGGCGACGAGCGAGCTGATCGCGTCGTTGCGCGCGACCGCGGCGCCGGACGCGCCTCGGATCGGGGTGCTCACGGTGGTCGCGAAGGCGGTCTGCCTGGCCCTCGCGCACTATCCGGGACTGAACTCGCGCTGGGACGGCGAGGCCGGTGAGATCGTGCAGCAGCACTTCGTCGACCTCGGCATCGCGGCGGCGACCGACCGCGGGCTGATCGTGCCGATCGTCCGGGACGCCGAGCGGATGACGCTCGGCGAGCTCGCGGGCGCGATCGCCGATCTCACCCGCACGGCGCGGAGCGGCAAGACGCCGCCCGCGGACCTCGCCGGCGGCACGTTCTCGCTGACCAACGTGGGCGTCTTCGGCGTCGACGCGGGAACCCCGATCCTGCCGCCGGGACAGACCGGGATCCTGGCGCTCGGCGCGGTGCGCCGCCTGCCCTGGGAGCACCGGGGCGAGATCGCGCTGCGCGACGTGATGACGCTCAGTCTGTCGTTCGACCACCGGGTCGTGGACGGCGCCGAGGGCTCGCAGTTCCTCAAGGCCGTCGCCGACGTGCTGCAGGAGCCCGGGCGGGCGATGCTGCTCGGCTGATCAGTCGTTCCGGGAGCGGCGATCCAGGCCCAGCACGCGGCGGGTCAGGCGCCGCTCCCGCACGATGAAGGCCGTGCCGATCAGCCAGAGCGGGACCTGCGTCAGGAACGCCCAGCGGAACGCGTCCAGCGTGTAGGTGTCGGGCGTGCCCGCGCCCTGCAGGTCGAGGGCGAGGCCGATCAGGAAGATCGCGATGAGCGCGGCGAGGAAACCGCCGCCGTTGACCACCCCGGTCGCGGTGCTCAGCCGGTGCTGGGGGTTGTGCGTGCGGGCGTGGTCGAACGCGACCATGGAGGCCGGGCCGCCGGTGGCCAGCGCGATCGCGAGCAGGATCAGCAGCCAGAGCGGTGCCGTGCCGGGCCAGACGATCACCGCGAGCCACACGATCACCTGCAGGACGATCGTCGGCAGCACGAGCATGAGCGACCGGCTGGTCGGGTGACGGGAGGAGAGGGTGCCCAGCACCGGGCCGAACAGGATCCCGAACAGCACGTAGATCGTGGTCACCAGCGACGCCGCGGCCACGGACTGGTGCTCGCCGTTGGTGAGGAACGGGATGCCCCACAGCATCATGAACGCGGTGCCGGCGAACGGCGTGGTGAAGTGGGTCCAGAAGCCGAGGCGGGTTCCCGGGTGCGCGAGCGCCTCGCGCAGCGAGACGCGCAGATCGACCTGCGAGGTGACGACCCGGATCGCGCCCGTGTCGGTGTTCACCGAGACGTCCTCGGTCACCTCCGGCGGGCGGTTGCGGATCAGCGCGAACACGAGCACGGAGAACAGCACACCGAGCCCGGCCAGGCTGCCGAACGCGACCGACCAGGCCGTGGAGTGCAGCAGCAGCGGAAGCGGGATCACTGCCACCAGCTGCCCGAGCTGCCCGACGATGCCGGTGAGCTGGGCCATCAGCGGCCCGCGCTGCGAGGGGAACCAGATCGCCACGAGACGCAGCACGCCGGGGAAGATCGCGGCGTCCCCGGCGCCCAGGATCATGCGTGCGACGATCGCGATGCCGACGTTCGGCGCGAACGCCATCACGATCTGTCCCACCGCCATGAGCAGCATGCCGGCGACCATGATCGGCCGGGATCCGAACCGGTCCAGCAGCAGCCCGACCGGGATCTGCATGAAGCCGTACACCGCGAGCTGCAGCACCGCGAAGAGCGACAGCGTGGAGGCGTCGGCGTGGAACAGGTGCGCGGCGTCGACTCCCACCGCGGACAGCGAGGTGCGGTTGGTGATCGACAGCACGTACGCCGTGACCCCCACCGTCCAGATCAGCCACATCCGCCAGGTCGGTGCGGGGGCGGGATTCACGGTTCTCCTCACGGTCGGCGGCCCTTCGATCCTACGCCCGGGCACTCCCGTGACCCGTCACGCGGTGACGGCGTCGAGCAGGCGGATCCCGCCGCCGTCCATCGCGAAACGGTGCACCGAGCCGTTGCCGAGCCGCTCGCCCGGAGCGGGCAGCGTCCCTCCCGACGCGTGCTCGAGCAGGGCGCGGATGACCCCGCCGTGCGTCGCGACGAGCACCGACTCGATGCGCGGCGCGGACCGGCGACGGGCCGCGACGTCGATCCGCTCGAGGGAGGCGAGGGCCCGCTCGGTGAGCTGCCCGATCGTCTCCGCGCCCGGGATCTCGTCGCGCCCCGTGCCGAACCGCCCGCGGTACTGCTCCCAGAGCAGTCCCTCCGCCGCCCCGAACTCGTGTTCGCGCATCCCGACGGTGACCACGGGTGCCGGCAGCCCGAGTTCTCCGGCGATGATCTCGGCCGTCTCCCGCGCCCGCGCCAGCGGGCTGGTGTACACGACATCGAAAGGCGTGCCGGCGAGACGGCGCGCGGCGTCCCGTGCCTGCGCACGGCCGGTGTCGTTCAGCGGGATGTCGGTGGTGCCCTGGATCCGGCCCTCCGCATTCCAGTCCGTCTGGCCGTGGCGGATGAGGGTGAGAAGGGTCATGCGAGCAGCTCCTGGAGGGTGGGCAGGACGACGCTCGTGGAGGCGGCGACCGTGGCCGACGCCCACGCGTCGGCGCGGGTGGGTTCGAGGTTGACGATGACGATGGGCAGGTCCCTGCGGCGCGCGCGCTCGATGATGCGGATGCCGGAGTTCACGACGAGCGAGGACCCCGCCACGACGAGCGCGTCCCCCGAGCGCAGCAGCGCCTCCGCGCTCGCGAAGCGCTCCGCGGGCACGTACTCGCCGAAGAACACCACGTCCGGCTTCAGCGCCCCGCCGCACACGGTGCAGACCGGGAGGACGAAGCCGTCCGTGGTCTCCGGCCGGACGTCGCCGTCCGGTCCGAGCAGCACCTCGTCCGGCACGTCCAGCCACGGATTCCCGGCGTCGATCTGTGCCGCGACCGCATCGCGGGAGAAGGTCTGGCCGCACCGCAGGCAGAAGACGGTGCGCATGGTCCCGTGCAGCTCGACGACCCGCTCGGATCCGGCCGCGAGATGCAGCCCGTCCACGTTCTGCGTGACGACACCCGCTGAGCGACCGGCGCGTTCGAGCTCCGCGATCGCCCGGTGACCGGCGTTCGGGGTCGCGGTGCCGAAGGACCGCCAGCCGAGATGCCCGCCGAGCCAGTAACGCCGCTGGGCCGCTGTCGAGCCGAGGAACGTCTGCACGGTCATCGGCGTCCGTCGCGGGGCGGATCCGGCGCCGCGGTACGCGGGGATCCCGGAGTCCGTGGACAGCCCGGCGCCGGTGAGGAAGACGATGCGCCGGCCGGCCAGCACGTCCGCCGCGGCCTCGATCTGGACGCGCAGCGGCGACGTGATGCTGTTCAAGGGACCTCCCCTCATCGAGTCTACGGGGCGCTCGGAGAACCGGCGCGGGCCGCGGCTGTGCACGCCGGAATGGCGGCAGGCGCCTCGACGAGTCGGCCTGGAAGAGTGGGGGCATGCACGAGTTCCGCATCCACGAGCCCGCCGATCCCCGTCTGGACGACTACCGCGGCCTGACCGATCTCGCGCTGCGCGCCCGCGCCGAGGCGAGGGGCGGGCTGTACATCGCCGAGTCGTTCAAGGTGATCGACCGGGCGATCGGGGCCGGCCATCGGCCGCGATCGGTGCTCACCCAGGAGCGCTGGCTGCCCGGCATCCGCACGCTCCTCGCCGGGACCGACACCCCGGTGTACGTCGCGGATGATGCCGTGGTCGAGGCGGTCGCGGGCTTCCGGGTGCACCGCGGCGCCCTGGCCGCGATGCACCGCCCGGCGCTGCCGGATCCCGCCGAGCTGCTCGCCGGGCTCCCCGCCCGCGCACGGGTCGCGGTCCTGGAGGACCTCGTCGAACACGCGAACGTGGGAGCGCTGATCCGCTCCGCCGCCGCGCTCGGCGTCGATGCGGTCCTCGTGACGCCGCGATGCGCCGATCCGCTGTACCGGCGGGCGATCAAAGTCTCGATGGGCACCGTCTTCCAGGTGCCGTGGACGCGGATCGACCCCTGGCCGGCGGGTGTCGAGCTGCTGCACCGGGCCGGCTTCGTCGTGGCGGGCATGTCGCTCGGGGAGGGCGCGATCCCGCTCGACGACCTGGTCGCCCGGGATCACGACCGGCTCGCGCTGGTCTTCGGCAGCGAGGGGCCGGGACTCGCCCCGGACACCGAGCGGCTCCTCGACGCGCGCGTCACGATCCCGATGGCGCCGGGGATCGATTCGCTCAACGTGGCGGCAGCCTCGGCCGTGGCCTTCTACGCCACGCGGTAGCGCAGCGACGCCTCAGTCCTGTCGGGCGCGGTCCTCCGCGCGCAGGAGCACCGGCAGCGGCTCGGGGCGCTTGGCCTCGACGTCGTCGCCGGAGGACTGATGCCGGAGCCTTCGCAGCACCCACGGCACGAGATGCGCGCGCGCCCACACCAGGTCCTCGCTGCGGGCCTCCCGCCAGCTGCGCCGCGGCAGCGTGTCGGGCTGCATCGGCTGCAGCTCGTTCGGCACGTTCAGGGCGCGCAGCACCATGCGGGCGACCTCGTGGTGTCCGAACGGGTTCATGTGCAGGCGGTCGTCGGCGAAGAAGCGCGCGTCCTGGATCGCCTTGAGGCCCCACTGGTCGGCGACGATGCAGTCATGCCGCTCCGCGATCGCCCTCACGTTCTCGTTGTAGATCGCCACCTTGCCGCGGAACGGGCGGAAGACGGGGGTGAAGTTCGTGTCGATTCCGGTGATCAGGACGATCGCCGCGCCGGTGCGGTCCAGGCGGGTGACCATGTCGTCGAGCAGCACCGCGATCTCGTCCGGATCCGTCCCGGGGCGGATGACGTCGTTGCCGCCCGCGCAGAGGGTGACCAGGTCGGGGTTCAGCGCGATGGCCGGGTCGACCTGGTCGTCGCTGATCTGCGCGATGAGCTTGCCGCGCACGGCCAGGTTCGCATAGGCGAAGTCCGTGCTCTGCGCGGCCAGCACCTCCGCGACGCGGTCCGCCCAGCCCCGATGCCCGCCGGGTGCGTTCGGCTCCGGATCGCCGATGCCCTCGGTGAACGAGTCGCCGAGCGCCACGTAGCGATGCCACGGATGCGGTGTGTCGTTGGGGACATACGGGGTGCGCGGTTCGTGACCGGACATAGTGCTCCTCCTTGCGACCGCGCGATCCGCGCGGCACCGGATCCGAGATTACCCGCGGAGCACCGCGTCAGCCGCTGGTGTCGCCGTTGCTGCAGGTCTGCTGGGCCGCCGTGCTGCCGCGCACGTTCTGCGCGAGCGGCACCGCCGTCGAGGTCGGCGCGGGCGTCGCCGAGGTCGCCGGGCCCGTGGACGGCGCGGGGGAGGCGGAGGGATCCGGCGTCGCCGGTGCAGCGGACGGCTCGACGGTCACGCCGTCGTCGATCGTGTTCTGGTGCGTGATCAGGACCGGCTGATTGGCGGCGACGGCCGCCCACAGCGTCTGCGCTGCGGAGTCGTCCTCGACTACGCGGTTCGGGTTGTCCGGATCGGTCACGGTCGGATACTGCACGAACGTGATGTCGGCGGGCTTCACGTCCTTCACCGCGAGTGCGAGCTGCACGATGGTCATCGGGTTGGTGAGCGTCGTGCTGGCCTCGATGTTGCTGAGCGCGATGTTCGCGATGTTCAGCACGGTCGGGACGTCGGAGAGCACCTTTCCGCTGGTCAGCTTCCGGGCGAGGCTGCCGAGGTACTGCTGCTGGTTGCCGATCCTGGCGAGGTCGCTGCCGCTCACCAGGCCGTGACGGGTGCGCAGGAACTGCAGCGCCTGCAGCCCCTGGACCGTGTGCTCGCCGGCGCTCAGGTTCAGGCCGGTGTAGGCGTCGTCCATGGGGGTCGCAAGGCACACCTGCACGCCGCCGATCGCGTTGGTGATGTCGATCACGGTGCCGAAGTTCACGGCGGCGGCGAAGTCGACCTGCTGCCCCGACAGGGCGGAGACGGTCTTCGCGACGCAGGACAGTCCGCCCTCCTCGTACGTGGTGTTGATCTGCGCGGCGCTCTGCGCCGACGTCTCGGTCCCGTCCTTCGCCGTGCACGACGGGACCGCCGTGATGAGATCCCGAGGGAAGCTCACGACGGTGATCCGCCGGGGCGTGTTCGAGACGTGCACGAGGACCGTCACGTCGTTGTTGACGCTGGACGCGTCCGGTCCGTCGCAGCGGCCGGGGAACAGGTCCGCGTACTTGGCCTCGCACGCGTCGATGCCGACGACGAGCAGGTTGAAGCCGCTCTTGTACGCGGCGATGTCCGGCGCGACCGCCGGGCCCCCCTCGAGTTGCACGCTGTTGTGCGCCACGGCGGCGGTGAGGTCGGTCAGCACGTACCCGGCCACGCCGATGCCGCTCACCAGGACGACGGCGAGACCGAGCCCGACCGTGCGGAGCAGGCGGCTCCACGCACGCGGTCCTCGTGCGGAGCTGTGCTGCGCGATCGGGCGCGCCGCAGAGGGTCGGGTCACGGGCTGTCCTTCGAGGCTGCATCCGGTGGTACTGGGCGCTCCGAGCGGATTGCCGTGCAGTCAAGATATCCAGGGCATCCTTGGATCCGCTGTGCCGATCCCTTGCGACGGCTGGGATCCCCGGGCACGCTGCCGAGCGCGGCCCTGGGCGCGCCAGGGAATGTCCGCCGCCTCGTCTATCGTGGATCCCGATGCTCTCCCCGTCCTTCCCCCAGCGCGCCCCGTGGGGTACCGCGGACCGGCTGAGGGCCTGGCAGCGCGAGGCCCTGGAGGAGTACTTCCGGGTCGAGCATCGCCGAGACTTCCTGGTCGCGGCGACGCCGGGCGCCGGCAAGACGACCTTCGCCCTCACGCTCGCGGTCGAGCTGCTGCGCACGAACGAGGTCGACCGCATCATCGTCGTCGCCCCCACCGAGCACCTAAAGACCCAGTGGGCCGACGCCGCGGCACGCGTGCACATCCGGCTCGACCCGCGGTTCCGCAACATCCACTGGGCGCCCTCGAAGCAGTATCACGGCGTGGTCGTGACGTACGCGCAGGTCGCGGCGAAGTCGTCGGTGCACCGCCACCTCACCGAGGGCGCCCGCACCCTCGTCGTCCTCGACGAGGTCCACCACGGCGGCGACGCGCTGAGCTGGGGCGACGCGATCCGCGACGCCTACGGTCCCGCGAAGCGACGCCTGCTCCTCAGCGGCACCCCGTTCCGCAGCGACACCGCGCCCATCCCGTTCGTCGAGTACATCCCCGACGAGAGCGGCGGGCGCGTGTCCAGCACGGACTACGCGTACGGCTACGGCCGGGCGCTGCAGGACGGCGTCGTGCGGCCGGTGCTGTTCCACATGTACGCCGGCAAGATGCGCTGGCGCACGAGCGCCGGCGACGAGCTCGAGGCCCACCTCGGCCAGGACAACACCAAGGACGTGACCTCGCAGGCGTGGCGCACGGCGCTGGATCCGGAGGGGGAGTGGATGCCGGCGGTGCTGTCCGCGGCCGACCGCCGGCTCACCGAGATCCGCCACCACGTGCCGGACGCCGGCGGCCTCGTGCTCGCGACCGACCAGACCGTCGCCCGCGCCTACGCCAAGATCCTGCACTCGCTGACCGGTCAGCGGCCGACCGTCGTGCTCTCGGACGATGCCACGGCCTCGGAGCGGATCGAGAAGTTCAGCGCCTCGAACGACCGCTGGATGGTCGCGGTGCGGATGGTGTCCGAGGGGGTGGACGTGCCGCGGCTCGCGGTGGGCGTCTACGCGACGTCGTCGTCGACGCCGCTGTTCTTCGCGCAGGCGATCGGCCGCTTCGTGCGCGCCCGCCGCCGGGGCGAGGCGGCCAGCGTTTTCCTGCCCAACGTGCCCGTGCTGATGAAGCTCGCGAACGAGCTGGAGCGGCAACGCGACCACGCGCTCGACCGGAAGTCCAAGGACGACGACGGCCTCGAGGACTCGCTGCTGGAGAGCGCGAACCGCGAGGACGAGGCGTCCGACGCCCTCACCCAGGAGTTCAGCTACCAGGCCATCTCGTCGCTCGCGCACTTCGATCGCGTCGTGTTCGACGGCAAGGAGTTCGGCCAGCTCGCCGAGCCGGGGACGCCCGAGGAGGAGGAGTTCATCGGGATCCCTGGCCTGCTCGAGCCCGAGCACGTGCACGAGCTGCTCATGCAGCGGCAGTCCCGGCAGTCCCGGCTCCGGGAGGCGCGCGAGGCCGCCGTGCCGGCGCAGACCACGACCCTGCCCGAGCCCCTGCACCGCACCCTGCGCGAGCAGCGGCAGCTGCTGAACAGCCTGGTCGGCGTGTACGCGCGGCAGACCGGCGAGCCGCACGGTGCGGTGCACGCCGAACTGCGGCGGGTGTGCGGAGGCCCGGCGGTGGCGCAGGCCACGGTCGCGCAGCTGCAGTCCCGCATCGACCTGCTGCGGCGGCGCGTGCGGTCCTGACCCGATGCGCCCGGAGGCGGACACCGCGCACGCCGACGGGTTCGGATCCCCGAAATGCTGTCAATCGCCGTCCGGGCAGCGGTTCCCGGCCGCCGGATCGATAGCGTGGAACGGATCCCCCGACAGTGAAGGACGCTGATGCACGCCCTCGGAGCACCCCCTTCCGAACCCACCCCGGCGGACCGTCGCCGATGGACCCGCTACCTGGTCGAGGAGCGGGCGGAGGCCCACGTCTACCAGCAGCTCGCGCAGCGCCGCGACGGCGAGGAGCGCGAGATCCTGCTCGAGCTGGCCGCCGCGGAGGGGCGCCACGAGGCGCACTGGCTGGAGCTCTTGGGCGGTGAACCGGCACGGCTTCCGCGGCCGGGCCTGCGCACGCGCATGCTCGGCTGGATGGCCGGGCGGTTCGGATCCATCTTCGTGCTGGCGCTCGCGCAGAGCGCCGAGGCGCGGTCGCCGTACGACGCCGAGGTGTACGCGACCCCGGCGATGCGCGCCGACGAGAAGGTGCACTTCGAGGTGGTCCGCGGTCTCGCCGCCCGGGGGCGTCGGCGCCTGTCCGGATCCTTCCGAGCCGCCGTCTTCGGCGCCAACGACGGTCTGGTGAGCAACCTCGCGCTGGTGCTCGGCATCGGCGCGACCGGCGTGAGCAGCGCGTTCGTGCTGTTCAGCGGCCTGGCCGGGCTGCTCGCCGGGGCGCTCTCGATGGGCGCGGGCGAGTTCGTCTCCGTGCGCTCCCAGCGCGAGCTGCTGGAGGCGACCAGGGAGAACGGGCACGGGGACGCGAGCGCGAGCGACCTCGACCTGGACGAGAACGAGCTGGCCCTCGTGTACCGCGCCAGGGGCATGGATCCGGACGAGTCGCTCGACCGGGCCCGGCGCGTCGTGGGCGCCGCGAAGGCGGGCATGGCGATGCACACCGGCCCGCTGCGGACACCGGTCGCCGACGGCGACGACCACGAGATCGTCGGGAGCGCCTGGTCGGCGGCGATCTCGAGCTTCCTGCTGTTCGGCTCCGGAGCGATCGTCCCCGTGCTGCCGTGGATCTTCGGCCTGCAGGGCACTCCGGCCATCCTGCTGGCGCTCGCCCTCGTCGGCATCGCGCTGCTCAGCACCGGCGCCACGGTGGGCGTGCTCTCCGGCGGGCCGCCGCTGCGGCGCGGCCTGCGCCAGCTCGGGATCGGATTCGGTGCGGCCGCCGTCACGTACGTGCTCGGCCTGCTGTTCCACGTCAGCGCGAGCTGAACGCGCCCCGCGGTCCCGGCCGGCACCCGGCCGGCGACCACGAAGCGCCGCTCCGATCCGTCGGCGGGTGCCGCGGCGGAGGGAACGACGAAGGCCCGGATTCTTTCGAATCCGGGCCTTCGACCAGCGTGCGCGAGGGGGGACTTGAACCCCCACGCCCTATTCGGGCACTAGCACCTCAAGCTAGCGCGTCTACCTATTCCGCCACCCGCGCTGGTGTTTTCGGCTGTTCCCAACCGAGGAATGACACTATCACGTTCCACGGGCGCCCTCGAACCGGGGTCCGGGTCGGGCGCGTCGCAGGGGGTTCGATAGCCTGGGGGCATGCCCGAGCAGGATGCCGAACTTCCCGAGGTCGCGCGCATCGCCGCCGAGCTCATCCGCTTCGACACGTCGAACTTCGGCGGGGGAGACGCCAAGGGGGAGCGCGAGGCGGCCGAGTACGTCGGCGCGTATCTGGAGTCGCTCGGGCTCGAGCCCGAGTACTACGAGCCGATCCCGCGTCGCACCAATGTGATGGCGCGCGTGCCCGGCCGCGACCGGGACCGGCCCGCGGTCGTGGTGCACGGGCATCTCGACGTCGTGCCGGCGATGGCGGGTGACTGGACGGTCGACCCGTTCGCGGGCGTCGTGCAGGACGGCATGCTCTGGGGCCGCGGCGCAGTGGACATGAAGAACATGGACGCGATGATCCTCACCTCGGTGGCCGAGATCCTGCGCGCGGGCGAGTTGCCGGAGCGCGACCTGATCCTGGCGTTCTTCGCCGACGAGGAGAACGGCGGCGTGGAGGGCTCCGGGCTCGTCGTGCAGAACCGCCCGGACTGGTTCGCGGGCGCGACCGAGGCGATCAGCGAGGTCGGCGGTTACTCCGTCCCGGTCGGCGATCAGCGCGCCTACCTGCTGCAGGTGGGGGAGAAGGCGCTGATGTGGATCCGCCTGGTCGCCCGTGGACGCGCCGGTCACGGCAGCCGGTTCCACCCCGACAACGCCGTCACGAAGCTCGCCGAGGTCGTCGCGAAGATCGGCCGCACCCGGTGGCCGATCCAGCTCACCGACACGACGCGCGAGTTCCTGGACCGGATGAGCGCGATCACCGGTCTCCCCGCCGACGACCCCGACACCCTCGTCGCGACCGCGGGACCTGCGGAGGCGTTCCTGCGTTCGACCCTGCGCACGACGACCAACCCGACGGTCCTCCAGGCCGGCTACAAGCACAACGTGATCCCGGAGCGCGCCGAGGCGCTCATCGACGTGCGCGTCATCCCCGGCCACGAGGACGAGGTGCTCGCGCAGCTGCGCGCCCTGGTCGGCGACGACGTGGAGATCGAGATGGTGGTGCAGGACATCGGCATGGAGGTGCCGTTCGCGGGGTCCCTGGTCGATGCGATGGTGGCCGCCCTGGGACGGCACGACCCCGGCGTGCCGGTGATCCCGTACCTGCTCGGGGCCGGCACGGACAACAAGGCGCTCGCATCCCTGGGCATCACCGGCTACGGCTTCGCGCCGCTGAAGCTGCCCGCGGATCTGGACTTCACCGGCATGTTCCACGGCGTGGACGAACGCGTTCCGGTGGAATCGCTGGTGTTCGGCCAGCGTGTGCTCACCGACCTGCTGCGCACCTGCTGACCGCTTCGAGACGACCGAGACCTCCGATCCGCGCGATCCGCGCACGACGCGAAAGCGACCCATGCACCTTCTCCAAGCGATCTTCCTGGGCATCGTGCAGGGACTCACCGAGTTCCTGCCCGTCTCGTCCAGCGCGCACCTGCGCATCGTCGGCGCGTTCCTGCCCGAGGTGAGGGACCCCGGAGCCGAGTTCACCGCGATCACCCAGATCGGCACCGAGGCCGCGGTGGTCGTGTTCTTCTGGCGCGACATCGTGCGCATCGTGCGGAGCTGGTGGCTGTCGCTCACCCGGCGGATCCCGCGGGACGCCCCGGACGCGAAGATGGGCTGGCTGATCATCATCGGCAGCATCCCGATCGTCGTGCTCGGGCTGGTGTTCAAGGACCAGATCGAGACGGTGTTCCGCTCGCTCTGGCTCGTCGCGATCATGCTGATCGTGTTCGGCGTGCTGCTCGGCGTCGCAGACGCGATCGGCGCACGGAGGCGCTCCCTCAAGGATCTGACGCTCGGCCACGGCGTGGTCTTCGGCCTGGCGCAGTCGCTCGCGCTGATCCCCGGGGTCTCCCGCTCCGGCGGCACCATCACCGCGGGTCTGCTGCTGGGCTACGAGCGCGCGGCGGCGGCGCGCTACGCGTTCCTGCTGGCGATCCCTGCGGTGTTCGGATCCGGCTTCTACGAGATGTTCAAGGGGATCGGCAAGCCCAGCGTGTTCTCACCGGGCGAGACGCTCGCCGCCACCGGGATCGCGTTCGTCGTCGGCCTCGGCGTGATCGCGTTCTTCATGCGCTGGATCTCGCAGCGCAGCTTCCTGCCGTTCGTGCTGTACCGGATCCTGCTCGGCTTCGCGCTGATCGTCCTGCTCGCGACGGGCGTCCTCGCCGCCTGATCGCTCGTCGGCGACCCGTGCCCACGCAGGGTGCGGCTCAGCGCTTGTGGTCGCCCGGCCTGTGATCGCCCGGCCCCTCGCCGTTGCGGCGGAAGAAGCGCTCGAACGCCTGCGCGATCGCCTCACCGGACGCGTCCGGTGCGTCCCAGGTGTCGCGCTTGGCCTCGAGCTGCTCGATGTAGGCGGCCATCTCCTCGTCCTCGGCGGCCGCGGCGTCGATCGTCGCCTCCCAGACGGCGGCCTCGGTGGCGAGCTCGCTGCGGGGCACGTCGACGCCCGTGACCTCGTGCAGGCGGTCGAGCAGCGCGAGCGTCGCCTTGGGCGAGGACCCGCCCGTCTGCACGTAGTGCGGCACGTTGGCCCAGAGCGACAGGGCCGGGATCCCGGCCCCCTCCGCGGCATGCTCGAGCGCGGAGAGGATGCCGATCGGGCCCTCGTAGGTCGAGCGCTCGATGCCGAGGGCGTCGCGCACCTCGGAGTTCTCGCTGGACGCGAAGATCGAGATCGGCCGGGTGTGCGGCACGTCGGAGAGCATCGCGCCCAGCGTCACGAACCCGGTGACATCCTCGCGCAGAGCGGCGTCGATGAACTCGGCGCTGAACGACTGCCAGGCGCGCGCGGGCTCCGTTCCGGTGAGCAGCCAGAGCCGCGGCTCCTCGGCGGATCCGGCCGGACGCAGCATCCTGGCGCGGGGCCAGCGCAGGCTGCGCGTGCCGTCAGGGGCCCGCTCGAGCGTGGGCCTGGCCCACTGGTAGTCGAAGTACAGCTCGGGGTCGACCGCGTGCACGAGGTCGTACTGCCCGGTGTCGCCGATCTGCTCGACAGCGCCGGACGCGGCCTCTCCCGCGTCGTTCCAGCCGTCGAAGGCCGCGACGACGATCCGGGATCCGAGTACCTGCACCTGCATTCCTCTCGACCCGCGGCGGTCGCTGCGGGTTCCATCCAGGCTAGTCCCCGCGCGCGCAGGAGGCGTCCGGACGGCGCGTGTCCGCCCTCCCGTACCATGGAGCAGTGATACAGCACCCGCGCGCGGTCCTCTGGGACATGGATGGAACCCTCGTCGACACAGAGCCGTACTGGATGGATGCCGAGACCGAGCTGATCGCGAGCTACGGCGGGACCTGGTCCCACGAGCAGGCGCTGCAGCTGGTCGGCAACAGCCTCATCGGCAGCGCGATGATCCTGCAGGACGCCGGCGTGCGGATGGGCGCAGAGGAGATCGTCGACGATCTCACCGAGCGCGTCCGGGTGCGGCTGCAGCGGGACGGCGTGCCGTTCCGTCCCGGTGCGAGGGAGATGCTGCGCAGCCTCCGCGAAGCGGGCGTGCGCACTGCGCTCGTCACGATGTCGCTGCGCCGGATGGCGGAGGACATCGTCGCCCTGATCGGCTTCGACGCGTTCGACGTGGTCGTGGGCGGCGACGACGTGGAGCGTCCCAAGCCCTTCCCCGACCCCTATCTCCAGGCCGCCGACGCGCTCGGCGTCGACATCCTGGACACCGTGGCGCTCGAGGACTCCCGCACCGGCCTGCAGGCCGCGGTGTCGTCCCGCGCGGTGTCGATCGGCGTGCCGCACTTCGTGCCGCTGCACGACCTCGGCGCCGACGCCATCTGGGACACGCTGGACGGGCGCGGCGCGGACGACGTCGCGGCGGAGTTCCACCGCGCCCGCGCCGCACGTGCCGAGGTGTCGCTGTGAACCCCGGCGCGGCGACGCAGCGCCCCAGCGGACCGTTCCGCGAGGGCGACCGGGTGCAGCTCACCGGCCCGAAGGGGCGCATGCACACGATCACGCTGCGCGTCGAGGGAGAGCTGCACACGCACCATGGCGTGCTCCGGCACCGGGATCTGATCGGGCTGCCGGACGGATCCGTGGTCGCGAACAGCTCGGGCAGCGAGTACCTCGCGCTGCGCCCGCTGCTGCGCGATTTCGTCATGTCGATGCCGCGCGGCGCCGCCATCGTCTACCCCAAGGACGCGGCGCAGATCGTCACGCAGGCCGACATCTTCCCAGGCGCGACCGTGGTCGAGGCGGGCGTCGGATCGGGCGCGCTGTCGCTCTCGCTGCTCCGGGCGATCGGGCCCTCCGGGCGTCTCGTCTCATTCGAGCGCCGGGAGGACTTCGCCGAGGTGGCGACGGCCAACGTCGAGACGTTCCTCGGTGCGCTTCCGGACTCCTGGCGGGTCGTGGTGGGGGACCTGACCGAGGCACTGCCCGGGGAGTTCGAGGCGGGGACCGTGGACCGGGTCGTGCTGGACATGCTCGCCCCCTGGGAGTGCGTCGACGCGGTCGCCGAGGCGCTCGCCCCCGGCGGCGTGGTGCTCTGCTATGTCGCCACGGCCACGCAGCTGTCCCGTGTCGCGGAGTACGTCCGCGGCACCGGCCTGTTCACCGAGCCCGAGGCCTCGGAGACCATGGTGCGCGGCTGGCATGTCGAAGGGCTCGCGGTGCGGCCGGACCACCGCATGGTCGCGCACACCGGCTTCCTGATCACCGCACGCCGGCTCGCGCCCGGCGCGATCCCGCCGGACGTGAAGCGCCGGGCCGCGAAGAAGCCCAGCTACGGCGACGAGGACGTCGAGCTGTGGACGCCCGGAGCGGTCGGCGACCGCGAGATCACCGACAAGAACCTGCGCAAGCGCGTGCGCGAGGCGCAGCGGGCGGCCGGGGGCGCACGCCTGGCGGCGTCCGGCGACGCGGGGGCGCATTCGGTCGGCGGCGAGGATCCGTCCGCATAGACTGGAGCGCGTGCGTAAGACTGCCGCTGCCCTGATCACCCTCGGCCTCGCCGCCCTCGCCCTGGCGGGTTGCGCGAGCGCCCCCGCTTTCGACGGGCAGCCGTGCCCCACCCGGTCGGATTCGCCGGCCCTCAGCGACTCCGTGTCGGTGAAGGGCGACCTCGGCTCCGAGCCGAGAGTCACCGTGCGCACGCCGATGAAGGTGCAGAAGACCACGGTCGACGTGCTGACCCACGGATCCGGCACTGCCGTGACCGAGAAGAACCAGCCGCTCAGCATCGACTTCACGCTCTACGACGGCGGGACCGGCAAGCAGCTCGGCAGCACCGGCTTCGACGGGCAGGGCGCGCAGACCCTCGACCTGAGCACGCTCGCATCGCAGTCCAAGGAGTTCAGCGAGGCGCTGCAGTGCGCGACCGCCGGATCGCGCCTGCTGATCGGCTTTCCCGCGGGCGCCGCGGCCAAGGACGCCTCGGTCGCGGTCGTCGACGTCCGCAAGGTCTACCTGCCGCACGCGGAGGGCTCGCTGCAGTACAACGACGCGCTCGGCCTGCCCACGGTCGTGCGCGCGCCGGACGGCCGGCCCGGCATCATCGTCCCGGACGCGGCGAAGCCGACGAAGCTCGTGAGCCAGACCCTGATCAAGGGCACCGGCCCCAAGGTCAAGCCGACCGACACCGTGCGCGTGCAGTACACGGGCGTGGACTGGGACTCCAAGACCGTCTTCGACAGCTCCTGGGACAAGCAGTCCGCGAGCTTCCCGCTCGACCAGGTCATCCCCGGCTTCGGCAAGGGACTGGCCGGTCAGACCGTCGGCTCTCAGGTCCTCCTCGTGGTGCCGCCCAAAGACGGCTACGGCGCCCAGGGCGGCGGGGCTGTGAAGCCCAACGCCACTCTCGTGTTCGTCGTCGACATCCTCGGCATCGACCCGCCCGCAGCGGCGACCTCAGGTCAGTAGATGGCGGCGCAGATCCCTGCGGAGGAGCGTCTGACGAATCTCGTCGTGGCGCTCATGGCCACGGAGATCGGCCTGACGAAGCAGCAGATCCTCGCCTCCGTGTCCGGCTACCGCCAGCGCGCCGACGGCAAGCAGGACGCGCTGGAGAAGATGTTCGAGCGCGACAAAGAGGACCTGCGCGCCCTCGGCATCCCGATCGAGACGCTCGGGGATCACGCCGATCCCAACGATCTGCGCGAGGCCCGCTATCGCATTCCGAAGGCGGAATACGACCTGCCGGTGGACATCGAGTTCACGTCGGCGGAGCTCGCGGTGCTGCGCCTGGCCGGCAGCGTGTGGAGCGAGGAGTCGCTCTCCCGCGACGCCCAGGCCGGTGTCCGCAAGATCCGCGCCCTCGGGATCGACGTCGACGAGCCGATCATCGGCTTCGCGCCGCGGATCACCGCCCGCGACGCCGCCTTCGCGCCCCTCCAGGGCGCCATCGAGCGCAGCCTCGTGGTGACCTTCGACTATCTGAAGCCGGGGGAGGAGGCGCCCCGCCGGCGCCGCGTGCAGCCGCTCGCACTGGTCGAGTACGAGGCGCGCTGGCACGTGTTCGGACACGATGTGGATGCCGACGGGGACCGCATGTTCCTGCTCACCCGCATCGTCGGCGACGTGGTCGTGACCTCGGACGCGTTCCCCGCCGAGCTGCGCGAGGGCGCGGGGGAACGCGCGCTCGCGAGCCTCGAGGCGGTCGCCTCCGCCCATTCCGCGCTGCTCGAGGTGACGCCGGGCACCGAGGCCGCGCTGCGTCTCGGCCGCCGGGCGAAGCCCGCGGTGCAGGGGATCCGCCTGCCCTACGTCGACCTGCACATCCTCGCCGACGAGCTCGCCTCGTATGGACCGGAGGTGCGCGTGGTGGAGCCGCTGACGCTGCGTGAAGCCGTGATCGCGCGGCTTCGCGCCGTCGCCGAGGTGCACGGCCCGGCCGAGGCGCACGGTCCCGCCGAAGAGAAGGGCGGGTCGTGATGGCCGATCGCAAGCCGCTGCTGTCCTCGGATCGCGTGCGCGCCTACCTCACCCTCGTCCCGTATCTGCTGGAGCGCGGCGAGGTGTCCCTCGCCGAGGCCGCTGCCGAGTTCGACATGACCGTGCCGCAGATGCGCGCCATGGTGGAGAAGCTCACGGTCATCGGCCTCCCCGGGGACGAGGGCTACTGGCAGGCGCCGCAGGAGCTCTTCGACATCAACTGGGACCTGCTCGACGAGCAAGGGATCATCGAGATCACCAACGACGTGGGACTGCGCCGGGTGCCGAAACTCACCGCGCGCGAGGCCGCCGCGCTCGTCGCCGGGCTGCAGCTCGCCTCGGCCGTGCCCGGCGTCGCCGAATCCGGAGTCGTGCAGGGGCTGATCGCGAAGTTGTCCCGCGGTGCGGCCGGGCTGCCGGCGGACGTGATCGTCGCGCCCGGTCCGGTGGACGAGGTGCGCACGGTGGTCGCCACCGCACTGCAGGAGCACGTCGCGGTCTCGTTCACCTATCGCGCGCCGGACGCCGAGCCGACCACGCGCACCGTGGACCCGGTCACCGTGCTGATCACGAACGGGCAGTGGTACCTGCAGGGCTGGTGCCATCTGCGCCGGGCGATGCGCACCTTCCACCTCGACCGCGTCAGCGAGCCGCGGCTCACCGACATCCCGATCGAGCACGGCGACGAGCCCGTGCCCGAGCTGTTCGCCGGTGACTCCGAGAGCGACGAGGCCGTGCTGCGCTTCCCGGAGCGCCTCGCCCCGCTGCTGCGCGACTACCTCAGCAGAGCCCAGGCCCGCGTCGTGGGCGGCACCGTGACGGCGACCCTCCGGGTCGGGGATCCGCTGAGCCTGAAGCGGCTCGCGGCGCGTTTCGGCGGCGCCGTGGAGATCCTGGAGCCGTCGGCGGCGCGCCGCGCCGCGCGGGAATGGGCCGCCGCCGGTCTTGCGCTGTACGGCGAACAAACTCCGGGCAGCACGGTAGACTGACACCAACACCCGGATCATCAAGGGAGATCATCATGCTCGGAGGATTGAACGGATGGCATCTCGTCATCATCCTCGCCGTCATCCTTCTGCTGTTCGGCGCGGCCAAGCTCCCCGCGCTCGCCAAGAGCATGGGCCAGTCCGCGCGCGTCTTCAAGGGTGAGATGAAGGCGATGAAGGAAGAGGACGCGGCCCGCGAGAACGCGGCGTCGTCCTCCGCGCCGGCACCGGTCGAGAACACGACCACCCAGAACACGGCCGCGGACAACACCAACGCCGCCACCCCGCCGCACGACGCCGGCTCATCGCGCTGACGGGCGTGACCGAGGCGTCCCCCGCGACGGACGGGCGCAAGCCGCGTCGCGATCGCACCATGCCCCTGGCGGGGCATCTCATCGAGTTGAGGAAGCGGCTCGTCATCGCCGCGGGTGCGCTCCTCCTCGGCATGATCGTCGCCTTCCTCGTCACCGATCCGATCATCGCGTTCGTCACGCAGCCCATCGTCGAGGTGGCGAAGGCACGCGGCCACGCGGCGTTGAACTTCGGCACGGTGACGGCGGCGTTCGACATGCGGATGCGGATCGCGTTCTCGATCGGCATCTTCTTCTCCGCGCCGATCTGGCTGTGGCAGATCTGGGCGTTCATCATGCCAGGTCTCACGAAGAAGGAGATCCGGTACACGGTCGGCTTCGTCGCGGCCGCGGTGCCGCTGTTCTTCGCCGGCTGCTATGTCGGAGTGCTGGTGATGCCGCACATCGTCGAGCTGATGTGGAGCTTCACTCCCACGAGCGGCGTGAACTTCTACAACGCGCAGGACTACTACGACTTCGTCTTCAAGCTGATGCTCGTGATCGGCATCTCGTTCATCATCCCGGTGTTCCTCGTGGCGCTGAACTTCGCGGGCATCATGTCCGGCAAGGCGATCCTGAAGGCGTGGCGCATCGCGATCCTGATCGCCTGCCTGTTCGCAGCCCTCGCGACGCCGGCCGCTGACATCGTGAGCATGCTGATGCTCGCCGGGATCCTGATCGTGCTGTTCTTCGCGGCGGCACTGCTCTCCATGCTCTTCGACCGGCGCAAGCACAAGCGTCAACAGGCTTTCCTCGAGGAGCCCGCGGTATGACGTCCCCGGCGGACCGTTACGCCGCCGCCCGCGCCGCACAGGAACATCCCGCGACCGCCGCCTTCGCGGCCATGCAGCGCTTTCAGCTCGATCCGTTCCAGATCGAGGGGTGCCACGCGCTGGAGCGGGGGAACAGCGTGCTCGTCGCCGCGCCCACGGGCGCCGGGAAGACGATCGTGGGAGAGTTCGCGATCCACCTGGCGATGAGCACGCCGGGCGACAAGGCGTTCTACACGACGCCGATGAAGGCCCTGTCGAACCAGAAGTTCCGCGAGCTGGTCGAGGTCTACGGAGCCGACCAGGTGGGTCTGCTCACCGGCGACGTGAACATCAACGGTTCCGCGCGCATCGTGGTGATGACCACCGAGGTGCTGCGCAACATGATCTACGCCGGATCCCGGGCGCTGGACGGCCTGCGCTTCGTGATCATGGACGAGGTGCACTACCTCGCCGACCGGTTCCGCGGCGCGGTGTGGGAGGAAGTCATCATCCACCTGCCGCAGAGCGTGCGCCTGGTCTCGCTGAGCGCGACGGTCTCGAACGCCGAGGAGTTCGGCGACTGGCTGGACACCGTCCGCGGCGGGACCGAGGTGATCGTCTCGGAGACCCGGCCCGTGCCGCTCGAGCAGCACGTCCTCGTCCGCGACGATCTGCTCCCGCTGTTCGATGACCGCGCCGGGATCGCGACCGCACAGGTGAATCAGGAGCTGCTCCGGATCCGGTCCTTCGGCGGAGCCAACTACGAGCGCAACCGCAGCGCCCAGCAGTACGTCAGCGGGCGGCACGCCGGAGCTCAGGCGAAGCGCCCGCACCGTGGCGGCAAGCGTCCCGTCCGCTCGGCGAACGTGCGGCGGATCGAGCGGCTGGACCGGCCGCAGGTCGTCGATCTGCTCGAGCGGGCGAATCTGCTGCCCGCGATCTTCTTCATCTTCAGCCGCGTCGGCTGCGACTCCGCGGTGACGCAGGTGCGCCGCTCCGGCCTGCGGCTGACCACGGTCGAGGAGCGGCGGGAGATCCGCGCGATCGTGGAGGACCGGGTGCGCACCCTCCGCGACGAGGACCTCGCGGTGCTCGGCTACTGGGAATGGCTCGACAACCTCGAGCGCGGCGTCGCGGCGCACCACGCCGGCCTGCTTCCGGCGTTCAAGGAGGTCGTCGAGGAGCTCTTCCGGCTGCGGCTGCTCAAGGTCGTGTTCGCGACCGAGACGCTCGCCCTCGGCATCAACATGCCCGCGCGCACCGTCGTCCTCGAGCGCATGGAGAAGTTCAACGGCGAGGCCAGGGTCGCGATCACTTCGGGGGAGTACACCCAGCTCACCGGGCGCGCCGGCCGCCGCGGCATCGACGTCGAGGGCCACGCCGTGGTGCAGTGGACCGAGGGAATGGACCCGCAGGCCGTCGCGGCGCTCGCGTCCCGGCGCACCTACCCGCTGAACTCGAGCTTCCGGCCGACGTACAACATGGCCGTGAACCTGCTGGACCGCTTCGGGCGCAATCGCTCCCGGGAGATCCTGGAGTCCTCGTTCGCGCAGTTCCAGGCGGACCGGGCCGTGGTGGGGCTCGCCCGCAGCGTGCGCGAGGCCGAGACGTCCCTCGAGGGCTACCTCGCCTCGATGACCTGCGACCGCGGCGACTTCACGGAGTACTCCGGCATCCGCCGCGAGCTCAGCGACCTGGAGAAGAAGAACCGCGCCGATCAGCAGGCACCGCGGGCGGTGCGCGACAAGCGGCTGCAGAAGATCGAAGGCCTGCGCCGGGCCATGCAGCGCCATGCCTGCCATCGCTGCCCCGACCGGGAGACGCACGCGCGGTGGGCGGAGCGGTACTGGAAGCTCAAGCGCGAGACCGACCGCACCCGCCGCCAGATCGAGAACCGCACCGGCACGGTCGCCCGCGTGTTCGACCGCGTGCTCGACGTGCTCGCCGAGGTCGGCTACGTCCAGGGCGAGGGGGCGGAGCTCTCCCTCACCGACGCGGGTCGCACGATGCAGCGCATCTACGGCGAGCGGGACCTGCTCGTGGTCGAGTCGCTGCGCCGGGGCCTGTGGGACGGCCTGGACGGCCCCTCCCTCGCGGCGATGGCGTGCGCGCTCGTGTTCGAGCCGCGCCGGGACGAAGGATCCGTGGATCCGCGCGATCTGCCGCGGGGCCGGTTCCGCATCGCCTGGGAGCGCACGCAGGAACTGTGGGCCGAGCTCGACGACCTCGAGCACGACAACCGGCTGCCCGGCTCGGAGCGCCCGTCTGCAGGCCTCGCCGGCGCGATGCACGCCTGGGCGCGCGGCTCCTCCCTCGACGCCGTGCTGGAGGATGCGGACATGGCCGCGGGTGACTTCGTGCGCTGGGCCAAGCAGACCATCGACCTGCTGGATCAGCTGTCCATCGTCGCGCTCGACGCGGAGACCGCGCGCACGGCCCGCGTCGCGCTCGACGGCGTGCGCCGCGGCATCGTCGCGTACTCCTCGATGTGACGTGGCCGGACCAGTGATGACCAGCCGCACCACCGCGCGCCTCGAAGCGCCGGCGGTCGCGGCCGTCCGCCCGCTGCTGCCGCTCTGGGCCGCCGTGGTCGTCGCGGCCGTCGCGGCCGGCCTGCAGACGCTCGCGTTTCCGGCCGTGTCGCTGTGGATCGCCTCGTTCCCCGCGGTCGGCCTGCTTCTGCTCTCGCTGGTCGGGCGCCGGACGTGGGCGGCGCTCCTGGTCGGGTTCGCGTACGGCGCCGTGTTCTATCTGATCCTGGTGTCGTGGACGGCGAGGTATCTCGGGCCCGTGCCGTGGCTGGCGCTCGGGCTGCTCGAGGGGGCGTTGACGGCCGTGGCGCTGATCCCGGTGACGCTCGCGTACCGGTGGATCCCCGCCCTGATCCGCCCGGGTGCCGCACGGGCCGTCGTGACAGCGGTGGTGCTGGCGGCGCTCTGGATCGGCCGGGAGCTGTTCCTCGGGAACTGGCCGTACGGCGGGTTCCCGTGGGCGCGCATCGCGCTCACGCTGTCGGACACGGCGGCGGCGCGGGTGACCAGCTGGGTCGGGATCAGCGGGCTCGGGTTCCTGATGGTGCTGCTCGTCGCGCTCGTGCTGGAACTCACGCGGGAGGCGGTGCGCGGCCGGCGGCGGCCGCGGGCCCTCGCCATCCTCGGCCCCGTCGTGCTGGTGGCGCTGCTCGTGCTCCTTCCCGCTTTCCCGACCACCGCGAACGGCACGATGCGGATCGGGGCGGTGCAGGGGAACGGGCCGACCGGCTACTTCGACAAGCGCGAGGATCTGGCGGTGCTGCACGCGCAGACCGCCGCGTCGGAGCCCTTGTACGGCAGGCGGATGGATCTGCTGGTCTGGCCCGAAGGAGGCCTCGACGGCGATCCGTTCCAGTACGACGTGCTCGCGAACGGGCTCGACGAGGTCGCGGCCGGAGTGCACGCACCGCTCCTCGCCAACGCCGCCACGCAGAAGGGCGAGCAGTTCTTCAACACGTCGTTCCTGTGGCCCGATCGGCCGCACGCCTCCCTGGCACGCTCCGACGTGCCGACGCACTCCAAGCGGCACCCGGTGCCGTTCGGCGAGTACGTGCCCGATCGCGACTTCTTCTACGCGCTCGCGCCGGATCTCATCGGACTGATCGGCCGCGGGTACACCCCGGGCTCGGACGCCCCCGTGATCCGCGTCGGCAAGACCCCGGTGGGGCTCGCGATCTGCTTCGACGTGATCTACGACGAGCTCATCGCGGAGGGCATCCACGGCGGCGCACAGGTGCTGGTCTTCCAGACGAACAACGCCGATTTCCGCGGCACGGTGGAGAACCTGCAGCAGCTCGCGATCGCGCGGATGCGCGCGGTGGAGACCGGGCGCGCGGTCGTCAACATCTCCACCGTCGGCACCAGCCAGGTGATCCGCCCGGACGGTTCGACCCAGGCCGCGCTGCACGAGAATCGCCCCGGTGCGCTTCTCGAGGACGTCGAGCTGCGCACCGGGGCGACGGCGGGTGTGGTCGTGGGGCCGTGGATCGAACAGGTCCTGCTGTGGGGCGGCCTGCTCGCGGTCGTCGCGGCCGGTCTGCTCGGCCGGTCGCGACGACGCGGATCCGGGGTCTAGGCGCCGATCCGCTCGCGGGTCGGGTCCTCACCGGCGCCACGGCGGGCGCGGATGAAGGCGAGGCGCTCCTCCAGGAGCTCCTCCAGCTCGGCACGGCTCCGGCGCTCCAGGAGCATGTCCCAGTGCGTGCGTGCCGTCTTGTCGCTGTTCTCCTCGATCTCGACCGACTTGCCGTCGACCTGCAACCGGGCCTCGGCGCCGCAGGAGCGGCACTCCCAGGTGGCCGGCGGCTCGGCGTCCGCGGCGAACATCAGCGTGGTCACATGGCCGCAGGTGTCGCAGGTGTACGCGGTCTGCTGCCGTTCCATGAACACGACGCCCTCTTCGCTCTGAAGGCTCTGGGCGCCGAGTCGGATTCCTCGAAGGCTGCGATCTGCCATTGTGTGGTCCTCTCGTCGCCCTCAGGTATACCGGTCCGGGCTGTGCAGAAGGTGCGAGGGGAGCAAACCATGAAGGCTTTCACAGTCGATGCTCAGGGCTTTCGCGGCCGCCGGGCCACCGGGCCGCCGTGCCGGTCAGGGCCGCCGCAGGGTGCTGATCGCGAGGTCGGCGCGGTCCGTCACGATGCCGTCGGCGCCGGCGTCGACCAGTTCGCGCATCCGGACCGGATCGTTGATCGTCCACACATGCACCTCGGCGCCCGCGGAGTGCGCCGCGCGGATCAGGCCAGGCGTGAACACCCTGAGCATCCCGAAGCGCTCCGGGATCTGCACCGCGTCCAGCCCGCGCAGGATCCGGCGTGCCCAGCCGGAGAGGCGCAGCCTCGACGCGACCAGCAGCAGGGCGATGCTGCGCCGCCCGCCCGAGGAGGCCGGCAGCGTCTCGGCTCCCGCGGCTCGCGCCGCGGCGAGGGCCGCACGGCGGTTGCGGTCGCGGAAGCTCGTGAGCAGCACCCGCCGGCCGTGTGCGGCGACGGCGCGGCCGACGCTTGCAGCCGCGTCCCGAGCCTTGACGTCGACGTTGAAGCGCAGCTCGGGGAACGCGTCCAGCGCCTCCGCGAGGGTCAGCAGTCCGCCGTGCGCGGCGAACAGCTCGGCGAGCTCCTGCGTGGAGACGTCGGCCACCTTGCGCGGATCCCCGAACAGCCGCTGCAGGGTCTCGTCGTGGAACAGCACCGCATCGCCGTCCGCCGTCGCGCGGCAGTCGGTCTCGACGTACTCCGCGCCCGCGGCATCCGCGGCGGCCAGCGCAAGGGCGGAGTTGTCGAACACGACGGAGTCCTCACCCGCCGCGGTCAGCAAACCGCGGTGAGCGAGGACTCGCGGCGACGAGGCGCCCTGGAAGTACGGGTGCGTCACGCGTCGCCGGCGGCGGCCGGAGGCGCGGCGGGAGCGGCGGCCGCCGCAGCGGCGGCGCGCGTCGTCGGCGCGGGCGGAGCGACCGGGGCCTTCGGCGTGAACGGCGTGGAGCCGCCGGAGCCCGGGGTGAACGCGCCGCCGAAGTTCTTCAGCGCCTCGGTGAACTCGCTCGGGATGATCCACAGCTTGCTCGACGCGCTTTCGCTGATCTTCGGCAGCATCTGCAGGTACTGGTAGGCGAGCAGCTTGTCGTCCGGCTGGCCCTGGTGGATGGCGTTGAAGACGTTCTGGATCGCCTCCGCCTCGCCCTCGGCGCGCAGCACCGCCGCCTGCTTCTCGCCCTCGGCGCGGAGGATGTCCGCCTGACGCTGACCCTCCGCCTCGAGGATCTGCGACTGCTTGGTGCCCTCTGCGGTGAGGATCGCCGCGCGGCGATCGCGCTCCGCACGCATCTGCTTCTCCATCGAGTCCTGGATGGACACGGGCGGGTCGATGGCCTTCAGCTCGACGCGGCCGACGCGGATGCCCCACTTGCCGGTCGCCTCGTCGAGCACGATGCGCAGCTGGCCGTTGATGTTGTCCCGGCTGGTCAGCGCCTCCTCGAGGTTCAGCCCGCCGACCACGTTGCGCAGCGTGGTCGTCGTGAGCTGCTCGACGGCGCCGAGGTAGTTCGCGATCTCGTACGTCGCGGCGCGGGCGTCGGTCACCTGGAAGTAGACGACCGTGTCGATCGACACCACGAGGTTGTCTTCGGTGATCACCGGCTGCGGCGGGAAGGAGACCACCTGCTCGCGCATGTCGATCAGCGGCCGCAGCCGGTCGACGAACGGCACCAGCAGGTTCAGGCCCGGCATGAGCGTCTTGTGATAGCGCCCGAGGCGTTCGACGACGCCGGCGGTCGCCTGCGGGATGATCCTGATCGAGCGCGCGAGAGTCACCAGCACGAAGATGATGACGGCGATCGCGAGGATCCACCCGATGGCGGCGGGGATGAAGGATGCGCTGTCCATGAAGGGCTGCTCCTGTTTTCCTAGTCGTGGACGGATTGGACGTATGCGGTGGCGCCCTCGATCCGGACGACGCGGATGGGCGCGCCGGGGGAGAGGGGCGAGAGGACGGGGGCGTTCGACGCGAGCCGGGCAGTCCAGGTCTCGCCGTTGCTGAGCTTGACCTGACCGCTGATCGAGGTCACCTCGAACAGCACGACGCCGTGCAGCCCGATCAGCGCCGCCACGTTCGACCTGGTGTCGTCTTCGCCGCGATGCAGACGACGCAGCAGCGGAGGACGCAGGACGAAGATGAACAGCGCCGCGGCGACGGCGGCGATGATGGCCTGCGCCCACACCGGCCAGCCGGTCAGGACCGAGAGCAGGCCGACGGCCGAGCCGAGCCCGAGCATGAGGAAGGTCAGATCGAGCGTGAAGATTTCGATCACGAAGAACAGCACCATGAGCACGAGCCAGCCGATCCACGCCCAGTCCGTGAACACTTGCATGAACGTGTCCATCGCGCCCCCTCTTCCCGTCAACCTATCACGCGACTGAGAGCCGCCCGAGGAGTCACGCACCGCGGAAACACGCGGGTTGATAGGGTGATCGGGTCCCTTCCCCGCGCCTGCGCGCACCCTCCCGAGGAGCCCATCGTGTCCCAGCCTCTTCCCGCCGCATCGCCCGGTGCCGGTCAGTCAGCTGGCAGCGGCCAGCTGACCGGCAAGGTCGCCCTGGTCACCGGATCCTCCCGCGGCATCGGCGCCGACACGATCCGCTACTTCGCGCAGGCGGGCGCCGACGTGGTGATCAACTTCCGGAACAAGGCTCCGCGCGCGGAGAAGCTCGCCGCGGAGGTGCGCGAGCTCGGGCGCCGCGCACTCGTGGTCGGCGCCGACCTAACGGATCCCGCCTCCGTCGCCGAGATGATCGAGGCTGTGCGGGCCGAGTTCGGCGGGCTCGACATCCTCGTACTGAACGCCTCGGGCGGCATGGAATCGAACATGGGTGAGGACTACGCGCTGCGCCTCAACCGCGACGCCCAGGTGAACGTGCTGCAGACCGCTCTGCCGCTGCTGCGCGAAGGCGGACGCATCGTGTTCGTCACGAGCCACCAGGCGCACTTCATCCGCACCACGCCGACCATGCCGGAATACGAGCCGGTCGCGCTCTCCAAGCGCGCCGGCGAGGACGCGCTGCGCGAGCTGATCCCGGCGATCGAGGCGCGTGGTGTCGAGTTCGTCGTCGTCTCGGGCGACATGATCGAAGGCACCATCACCGCGACCCTGCTCGAGCGCGCCAACCCGGGAGCGATCTCGCAGCGCCGCGAGTCGGCCGGCCGTCTCTACAACGTGTCCGAGTTCGCCGCAGAGGTCGCTCTCGCGGCCATCGAGCCGATCCCTGCGGACCACACCCGCCTCATCGGCGACGTGAGCGGGTTCGAGGCCGAGTAGCAGCAACGGAAGAAGGGTCCGGACGCGTCGCGTCCGGACCCTTCTTCTGTGCGGGTCAGGCGTTGAAGGCGCCCGCGACGGCCTTGGCGTCCCTGGCGATGGTGATCGCGCGCACGATCTGCACGACCCCGAGGACGATGAGGGAGATCGCGAGGAACAGCCAGAAGAACGCGACGGCTGCGAGCCCGAGGCTGATCACGGCGATGCCGGCGACGATGCTGAGCAGCGCGTACAGCAGCGTCCAGGTCCTGGATCCGTCGTGACCCATCAGGGACAGGGAGACGACGCCGTCGAGGATCCAGCTGACGCCGATGAAGATCACCGTGACGAGGGCGAACGCGACCGTGGCGGCCTGGCTGTTCGCGAAGGCGATGATGCCCGCGACGAGGTAGAGGACACCGAGGAGGATGTGGCCGAGACGGGCCCAGCCCGACTTTCCGGCCCCGAAGATGCCGAGCCCGACGTACACGACACCGGCGACGATCAGATACGCGGCGACGATCCCGGTGAGGACGAACGCGGTCTTGACCGGCCAGATCAGCATGACCAGCCCCGCGATGAGGGCGATGACCCCGGACACGGCGAGGAACACGCGAAGCGACTTCACGAGGCTGCTCGCTCCGGCAACTGCTTCAGACATGAGGCGGACCCTTTCTGAGAGATCCCTATGAGAGATTTGCCCTCAGCGTACCGCCGGCCCTGGAACAGCGGGAGCGCACGATCCGCGTGGCGTACGACGTGCGAGGATCGGAGGATGACGCCGTCCGCCTCCGACGCCGATCGCCTCCGCGACCTCGCGGCCCTGCGGACGGTGCGCGATCGCATCGACAGGGAGTACGCGCGGCCGCTCGACGTCGAGGCCCTCGCGGCGGGCGTGCACATGTCGGCGGGGCATCTCAGCCGTCAGTTCAAGCTCGTCTACGGCGAGCCGCCGTACTCGTATCTGATGACCCGGCGCATCGAGCGGGCGATGGCGCTGCTGCGCCGCGGCGATGTGTCGGTCACCGAGGCGTGCTTCGCGGTCGGGTTCCAGTCGCTCGGCACGTTCAGCACCCGCTTCTCCGAGCTGGTCGGAGTCTCGCCGAGCCGCTATCGCGCGGATCCGGGCCTCGGACCGGGGATCCCGTCCTGGATCGAGAAACAGGCCACCAGACCGATCAGGAATCGAGAAGCCTCGGACGAGCCCCGCGCGTAGCGTGAGCGGCATGGACATCACGATCAACGCCAGCTTCCTTCCGCACACCGACGCCGAGGAGTCGCTCCGCTTCTACCGGGACGTGCTCGGCTGGGAGCTCAGGAAGGACGTCGGCTACCAGCAGATGCGCTGGCTCACCGTCGGGCCGGCGAACCAGCCCGACACGGCCGTCGTGCTCACCCCGCCCGCGGTGGACCCGGGCATCTCCGAAGACGAGCGGCGCACGATCTTCGAGCTGATGGCGAAGGGCAGCTACGGCGGGATCGTGCTCGCGACGGCGAACGTGGACGCCGCGTTCGCCGAGCTGGAGTCCCGCGGAGCGGACGTCGTGCAGGAGCCGATCGACCAGCCGTACGGGATCCGCGACTGCGCGTTCCGGGACCCGGCGGGCAACATGATCCGTCTGCAGCAGGTCGCCTGAGGGCGCGCAGCGGNGGGCACCGCTAGTCTGTGACCGCACCCGCCCGCGCCTTCCGATGGCCCCGACCGCACGATACGGAGCACCTGCCGATGACCGAGCCGCATGTCGCCGACACCCATGACGCGATCCGCGTGCAGGGCGCCCGAGAGAACAACCTGAAGGACGTGTCGATCGAGCTGCCGAAGCGCCGGTTGACGGTGTTCACAGGCGTGTCCGGATCCGGCAAGAGCTCGCTCGTCTTCGACACGATCGCCGCGGAGTCCCGGCGGATGATCGACGAGACGTACAGCGCGTTCCTGCAGGGCTTCATGCCGTCGATTCCGCGCCCGGACGTCGACGTGCTCGAGGGGCTCACGACCGCGATCATCGTCGACCAGGAGCGGCTCGGCGCCAACCCGCGCTCCACGGTGGGCACGGTGACCGACGCGAACGCGATGCTGCGGATCCTGTTCTCGAAGCTCGGCACGCCGTACATCGGCGGTCCGACCGCGTTCTCCTTCAACATCCCGACGCAGCGCGCCAGCGGCGTGATGACCGGTCCCGGGGGAGAGAAGAAGATCGTCAAGGACGCGATCTACCTCGGCGGCATGTGCCCGCGCTGCGAGGGCAGGGGAGCGGTGTCGGATCTGGATCTCGCGCAGGTCGTCGACGAGACGAAGTCGCTCAACGACGGCGCGATCATGGTGCCCGGCTACACACCGGACGGCTGGATGGTGCGTCAGTTCGCCGAGTCCGGCTTCTATCCGGCGGACAAGCCGGTCTCAGCGTTCACCGACAAGCAGCGGCAGCTCTTCCTGTACGGCGAGGTCACCAAGGTCAGGATCAACGGGATCAACATCACCTATGAGGGGCTGATCCCGAAGATCACCAAGTCCATGCTGTCGAAGGACGTCGACGCGCTGCAGCCGCACATCCGCGCCTTCGTCGAGCGGGTCGCGACGTTCGCGGTCTGCCCGGAGTGCGACGGAACCCGGCTCACCGAGGGCGCGCGCTCGTCGAAGATCGACGGGATCAGCATCGCGGACGCCTGCCGGATGCAGGTGACGGATCTCGCGGCCTGGGTCCGCGACCGGGACCTGCCGGGCGCGGGGCCGCTGCTGAACGCCCTGCGCGCCAACCTCGAGGCGTTCGTGACGCTCGGGCTCGGCTACCTCTCGCTGGAGCGACCGTCGGGCACGCTGTCCGGGGGAGAGGCGCAGCGGATCAAGATGCTCCGCCACCTCGGATCCTCGCTCACTGACGTCACGTACGTGTTCGACGAGCCGACGATCGGCCTGCACCCGCACGACATCCAGCGCATGAACCGGCTTCTCGAGCAGCTGCGCGACAAGGGCAACACGGTGCTGGTGGTCGAGCACAAGCCCGAGACCATCGCGATCGCCGACCACGTGGTCGACCTGGGGCCCGGTGCCGGCAGCGCCGGGGGAGTGATCTGCTTCGAGGGAACCGTGGAGGGGCTGCGCGCCAGCGACACCCTGACCGGGCGCCATCTCGACGACCGTGCCTCCCTCAAGCCCGCCGTCCGCGAACGGACGGGAGCGATCGAGGTGCGCGGCGCGACCACCAACAACCTGCACGACGTCGACGTCGATGTGCCGCTCGGCGTGCTCACGGTCGTCACCGGAGTCGCCGGATCCGGCAAGAGCTCGCTGATCCACGGGTCCGTGACGAAGCAGGAAGGTGTCGTCTCGATCGACCAGACCGCGATCAGGGGATCCCGGCGCAGCAACCCCGCCACCTACACGGGAATGCTGGAGCCGATCCGCAAGGCGTTCGCGAAGGCGAACGGCGTGAAGCCCGCACTGTTCAGCGCGAACTCCGAGGGCGCCTGCCCGACCTGCAAGGGATCGGGCGTGATCGTCACCGAACTCGGCTTCATGGACACCGTGGAGAGTCCCTGTGAGGACTGCGGCGGAAAGCGCTTCCAGGCGGCCGTCCTGGACTACAAGCTCGCGGGGCTCGACATCACCGAGGTGCTCGACATGCCCGTGGCCCAGGCGCGCGAGTTCTTCGGCGGGGGAGAGGCGAGGATCCCGGCCGCCGCCGCGATCCTCGGCCGACTCGAAGACGTGGGTCTCGGATACCTGTCGCTCGGCCAGCCGCTGTCGACGCTGTCGGCCGGCGAGCGTCAGCGGATCAAGCTGGCCACGCAGATGGCGGACGGCGCGGCGATCTACGTGCTGGACGAGCCGACCACCGGCCTGCACCTCGCCGACGTGCAGAACCTGCTCGGCCTGCTCGACCGGCTCGTCGACTCTGGCAGGTCTGTGATCGTCATCGAGCACCACCAGGCGGTCATGGCGCATGCGGACTGGATCATCGACGTCGGTCCGGGCGCGGGACACGACGGCGGGCGCATCGTCTTCGAGGGCACGCCGGCCGATCTCGTCGCTGCGAAGTCGACCGTGACGGGGGAGCACCTCGCCGCCTACGTCGGCGCGTGAGAGGCTGTCCAGGATGGCCGATCTGAAGATCTCTACGCGCAATTCGCGGTTCCAACTGCTCGAGGCGCTGACCCGCAACCGCACCCACCGCACCCGGGAGCATCGTTTCATCGTTCAGGGCGTGCGGCCGATCTCGCAGGCCATCGAGCACGGCTGGCCCGTGCTCACGGCGATCTACGACGCGCAGCGATCGCTCACGCCCTGGGCCCGCGACGTCGTCACGGAGGCGCACGAGACGATCGCGATGAGCCCTGCGCTGCTCGCCGAGCTCGCGGAGAAGGAGGAGGGCGCCACCGAGGTCATCGCGGTCGTCGAGATGCCGCCTGACGATCTGTCTCGGATCGCGGTCCCGCAGGACTTCCTCGGCATGGTCTTCGACCGGCCCACCCAGCCCGGCAACATCGGTTCGATCCTGCGCTCGATGGATGCGCTCGGCGGGCACGGCCTGATCGTCTCCGGGCACGCGGCGGATCCCTACGACCCGAAGTCGGTGCGCGCGTCGACCGGATCCCTCTTCGCCACGCCTGTCGTGCGTGCTGCGTCGCCGGGGATCGTGGTCGACTGGGTGCGCGATGTCCACGCGCAGGGCACGCCGCTCACGCTGGTCGCGACGGACGAGCACGGTGACGTGGACGTGTGGGACCACGACTTCACGAAGCCGTCGCTCGTGCTGATCGGCAATGAGACGACCGGGCTCGCGCGTGGGTGGCGCGACGCTGCAGACGTGATGGTGCGCGTGCCGATGAGCGGATCCGCGAGCTCTCTGAACGCCTCGAACGCGGCGACGCTGATGCTCTACGAGGCGGCGCGCCAGCGGGCTGGTAGCCGTTGACCACTAGGCTCGCGATCATGCGAGGTGTCAGAGGAGCAGCCGCGACCGTGGCAGTTGTCATGTTCGGGGCGCTCACGGGATGCGCGGGGAGCGTCGGCGGGGGTGCGGCGCCGTCTGTCGTGCCCGAACCTTCTCCGCCGGCGTCTACGACGCCCGCGGTCAGCCCGGGAACGGCCGACGCGGAGAAGCGGGCGGACCAGTGGCTCGCCACTGCTTCCGTGCCGGCTGGCGCTGTCCAGGTCGATCGTGCGCCTATCGCATTCCAGTCATACACGGGGTGGCCGTGCCCGGCGACGGTCGCGGAAGAGCGCTACTGGACGATTCCGGACCTGTCGCTCTCTGACGCCATGACTTGGATGGTCGAGAATCCGACACCGGGACTGATCCCCAATCGCACGCAGGCGCCGGATCCCGCGCACGAGGGGACCGAGACCGGTTTTGGAGAGTTGCCGCACCGCGGTGCGCTGGAGGGAATCGTCTTCACCATCGACACGCCGCCGAGCGGCGGCGTGGCGATCCGTGCAGAGGTCGGCGCGACTCCGGCGGATGTGCCGTGTCCGCCTCCGCGAGGCGGCGGACAATGGGGCGAGCCGGGGATGGGTTGATCGGTCATCAGCGAGAGTTATGTCAGCTTTGTGAGCCGCACGACGTCCTCGGCCCGATTGCCGAACAGCGGACCAGGGCTCCCGGCGACTCGATCCCGTCGTTCGTCACACCTATGACCAGTACGGCGTCCATCGCGCTCAGGACGCACGAGAGCAGCTCCGCGCGCTGAGAGAAATGCACGGCTGGTCCTGGCTTGCCGATGACACGTCGCCGGCGACGTGGACGGTTGCCGGCGACAGCCTGCGTCTGCGCGGACGCAGGCAGATGACGGGCCTGCAGCTGGTCAACGTCGCTGCGGACAAATGCGCTCGCAAGAGGATCATCTGGTCGAAGTTTGGAGCTGACCTTCCGACAGGCATCGATTCACCGATAATGCACATTATGTCAATCCGAAACGACACGATGTGCGCTTCTCGCAATCGTGAAGACTCGGGTAACGCCTCCCCGCTTCGCGAAGCGCAGTAGTTCATCCATGGAATAGCATGCGCTCATGGGCGCACCTCTGATGCCAGTTCGCGGCTCGCGATTGAAAGTCACGTTGCCGTCAACGATCGCCGCCATTCTCGGCTGCTGCTACGCGCTGGTGCTACTCGGGGTGGTGGTCTTCCTCCTCACGGCGATGATCACGCACCAGGGAACGATCGGGCACCTGACGGGTACCGCCCGCCGCGGGCCACTTGTCGTGTCCGCACTGCTCCTGCTCGGCGCCGTTGACCTGGCGATCGGCGCAGTCTTGGTATGGCGGGGCCGACGCGGGTTCCTCATTATGGTGCCGATGGGAATTCTCTTCGTTGTCGGGTCTATCGGTGAGGTTCTAGACATCGCCAACGGGAGCAGCCTGGCCGGCAATCTGATCGGCGGTGGCATCCTTCTGCTTGCCGTCATTCCCGTCATCTTGCTGCTGCTGCCACGCACGACCCAACCACCCCGGATTCTGCCTCGCAGCGGCCGTCCACCGGTTCACCAGTGACGTTGAGCAACACGCTCCAGGCGCGTCGGATACATCCGGTGAGCGCGTCTGAACATCCCGCACGCCAGCGCCACTTCGAATGGAACTGATCTTTATCCCCGCGAAAGAGATTCGACACGGCCATTTAAGAATCAACGACACGCGACACGTGGAGCGATCCAATGGGCCCCGCTCCCCCGGCGATGGCGATTCCGGTAAGGCGAACTACCGGAAGGGACCTGCTTGCATGCAATAAACGCGACTCCGCCTACGATGAGCGCATGACGGCTGAGCGAACCAGGGTCCATTCACGACGAATTCTGCTCACTGTCGGAGCGACCCTTGTGTTTGTGGCGATTTCGGGGTGCGCGGCGGGCCCTGTCAAGGCGGATGCAACGTCTTCTGCTCAGCCGTCCGCTATGGCCACGACCGCCGGCCCCGATCGGACAGCCTCCCCTGCTGCGATCGACAAGGTGACCTGCGAGACGTACTCGGACATGCTGACGATCCTGCAGAACACTGACTCTTCCTTCTACCGCGGTGCGATCGTCCCTCAGGAGCGGACAGGCTGGTACGATCTCGCTTTTCGCGTCATAGGACGAGCACCGTCCGCCGGTGAAGGATCGGTCGCTGCGGCCCTGGCAGCACTGAAGCAATTCCGGCCACCGATGAACACTGCCTCGTCGACGCCGGATGCCACGAGCAGCAAGTGGAACAACGCTTCGCAGGCCCTGGCCGATGCGTGCAAAGCCGAAGGACTTCCATACTCGGGCGAGGCGTTCGTCGGAGGCTGACCCCGACGAAACTCTCTGCCCGGTACACCCCGCGACCCGGCTGGGGATAGCGGTCGCCGCGACCATCCGACGAAACGGATCCGGCTCGATGGACAGTCCGGTCGAATCAGGCGGGCCACCTCCCCCACTGGTCTTCCGACGTTCCCATTCCGTAGACAGGTCGAGGTCGGGACCCGCCCCGCGTAGTCTGAGCCCGTGGCTGGGGACTGGTGGTTGACGGGACAGGAATACCGGCCGGCCGATCTCCCGAAGAGTCCTACGTTCGATCGCGCACAGCTCGGGCGGGGCGACTCGTGAATCCGGACTGGCTGTACACGTTCGCCCGCTATCGTGCGCGCCTCGCAGATCGTCGCGCGCTCGTCGCCCCGTCCTGGTCGTGGTTCGCCAGCGCGACCGATGCGGACAGCGAACTGCTGCTGCAACTCATCGACCTCGCCGAAGACAAGGCCGCCCGGCAAACGGACATCGAATCGACCGTCGAATGCCTGCTCGACGCGCGCGGACTCGACGCGCCCGATGACCAGGACGCCAAGTGGATCGTGGTCTACGGCCTTGCCACTGAGGCGATCCGCCTGGATCCCCGTCGCACGGCCCACTTCCTGGGCAGGATGCTCCCGCCTTCCGACCCCGACTTCCGCCTCATCGGCGGCTTCCTGGCCACGATCGACGACATCGACGACGGCGTTATCGATGCCCGTGAGGCCGAACTGGAAATCGTGCGGGACTTCGCCTCAGCACGTCCGGCCCTGGCGGCCATGGCGTGGGAGCGCCTCGACACAAACCCGCGGACACGCTGGGTGCTCGAGATTCTCGGCCGCGATGGCGACCCGAGCGCGAGGATCGCGTGACATCGCAATCAGGAGTGATCAGGAGGATCGATGCACCCTCCCCTGATGCCTTCCGGCTGGCACTGGATTCCCGAAGCACGTCCGCGACTTCTCCGAGAACGGCGCGGGCCTTTCGTGGGGATGGAGCTCGCGCCGCCTGAGTCCGCGGCGATCACGCTGCGGTGCCGTTCGTCTGTTCACGAAAGTAGTCGGCGATGTGGTGCGTGCCGGTCGGAGGGGCCACGGCGTCGGTGACGAGCCCTTCGCTGAAGAATCGCGTCAGGTTGCCGATGCGCGGACTCACGCGGTCCGCGATCCAGCCTGCGGGGCCCAGCAACGACGGCGCGATGCCGATGCTCCGCGCCTTCTTGCCGACTGCGGAGAACGCCAGGTTCTCGAGTTGACGATAGGTGAGAGTGTCGGGTCCCCCGACGTCCCATTCGCCTGGTGCGTCGGGGACGCGGTCGACGATGAATTGTGCGAGGTCGATGCCGTGGATGGGGCTGAGCCTGGTCGCGCCGGTGCCGATGTGCATCGACACGCCCACGCGAGCCATGGTCAGCAGGTCGGTCAGGTCGGAGAAGTATCCGCTGGGGTTGATGAGCTGGTGTGGGACGTGGCTTCGTCGCAGGGCCTCGGCGAAGGCCGTCTTGGCTCGCACGGTCAGCGAAGTGCCGGTTTCTGAGTGGAGGACGCTGACGTAGCAGAAGGAGCGGATGTCCGCGCGCTCTGCGTCGCGGAGGACCGCGAGGTTGGCTCGGAAGTCGATGTCCCAGGGGTCGGCCTTCTGCCGTGTGACGCCGAGTGCGGAGACGACGCGGTCTGCGCCGTCGCAGATGCCTTCGGTCGTCTCAGGGTCGGTCACGTCACCGACCGCCCAGTCGTCGACCAGGCCCGCGAGGGAAGGGGATCCGAAAGGTCCGGGGCCTTCGGCGCGTTCTCGGGATCGTGCGAGGGCGCGCACGTGGTATCCGCGCGCGTGCAGTTCGGCGACGAGGTGGCGCCCGAGGTATCCGGTGGCGCCGATGACGAGGATGCTCTCGTTCATGTCCCGGTTCCTTTCGATTCGTGCTGTCAGCCGGCGTCGGGAAGTGCCGGGTCGAGACTGTGCAGGAGGTAGTCGAGTTCTTCGGACGTAAGCAGGCCGGGGTGGCGTACCAGCACCTGTCCTGTCGGCGACAGGATGACCGTGTAGGGAAGTTCGCTCACCCGGAACCGAGCTGCCTGAGATCCGCCCTGGTCGTTGATGGTGGGGATCGTGACGTGATTGGCGGCCGCTGCTGCCCGTCCGATCGCCGGGGCGTCGTCGACATCGACACCGAGGAACGCGATCGCAGCGCCGAGCTTGCTTGCCTCTGCCTGGTCGTCGGGGAGTTGGACGCTGCAGGCGGTGCACGTCGAGGACCAGAAGTCGATGACGGTGAAGCGTCCCCGTGACACCGCGCTGCTGGTGGTGGATCCGATGAGAGCGGAACCCGTCACCGGTTTCGGAGTGTCGCCGATCTCCGCGCCGTCCGGGACGGGCTTGGTGAGGTCGGCACCACCGACGGCGGTCCGCTCAGATGCGGGCAGGGCGTCGTTCGCGAGGACGGCCAGGCCGTGACCGAAGGGATCGGTGTCTGCGGATTCGACGCCGAAGGCCGCCTGTTCGACGATCTGCCCTGCCGGGTCGACGACGAAGATCTGGCTCCCGTGAGCGACGGATCGGGCTGCGGGGTCGAGCCGGATGGGGACGCCATACGCCTTGGCTGCCTTGGCCAGTTGTGCGGGGGCGCCGGTGAGGAAGTACCAGTTGGGCAGGGCGCCGAGGCCGTGCTGGTCTGACCATTTCTTCACATCCGACGGCTTCGAATAGTAGGGGTTGGCGTTGATCGACACGAACGCGATCTTCGCCTGTGCGGACGCAGGCAAGTCGTGATCGGCGGCGATGAGGTCGGCGGCGAGCATCGCGCATTGGTCTGCGCACTGATCGTCGTTGAAGGTGAGTATCGTCACTCGGCCGCGCAGACTCCGCTCATCGAAGGTGTGTCCGTTCTGATCGGTGAGCCGGTACCCGGGCGCCGTCGTGGATTCCGTCGGCATCGGCGTGACCCCGAGGAGGTCCGCCGTCTCCTGGTTGAGTCCGACCGGCAACGCGCCTGGGGACGTGGGCCGGACCGTGGCCTGAGACCACCCCATACCAGCAGCCACCAGGAGGATCACCACCACCATGAGCGCTCCGGACAGCACCCAGAGCACCACCCCGCTGCGCACCGCGCTCGGGCGTCCGCCCCTAGTCCGACTCGCCACTGCGATGACCTTCCTCCTGACCTACGACTGACGCAGCGACGGCCGCGGTCCGGCGCTCCCGGATCGCCATGACGACGAGCACGCCCATGACGAGCACCACGAGCCCGACCCCGATGGGCAGCCAAGCCGCCTCGATCGCCGACGCGACCGCGCCCTGAAGACGATCCAGCGCAACGGTGACAGGTTGTGTGAGCTGCCTTCCGCTCACCTGACCTGTCCAGAACACGGTCACGTAGAACCCGATGACCACGCAGAGCGCGCCGGCCGCCCGTGGCAGCACGGCCGCGAATGGACGTACTGCGTGAAAGATCGCGACGTCTGCCCAGGAGGCGAGGAGCGCGATGACGGTGGCGAAGAGTCCCATGCCCAGTCCATAGGCGAGCACCGTCGCCAAGACCGCGAGCGGCGATCCCGTCGCTAGTGCGCCACCGATCGCGGCGGCGAAGACCGGCAGGGAGCAGCTCAAAGACCCGACGGCGTAAGCGATCCCGAAGCCCGTCATCGCCAGCACACTGCGTCCGGACCGGAACTGCGGCGCGCGCAGGACCGATACCGTGCGGCCACCCAGCGCGAGAGAACCGAGCACGACGATTCCGATGCCGACGATGACCATGATCCAGGGCGCAACGGCGCCGATCAGACCGCGGACAGCGCCGACGAGTGTTCCCGCTGCGGCGAAGACGGCGAGGAATCCGACCGTGACGAGGAGCCCGGCGCGCATCGCGCCCAGCGATCGCCTGGCCCACCCGCCCCGCCCGTCGTCGACGAACGTCGAGAGGTAGACCGGCAGCAGCGGGAATCCGCAGGGGTTCAGCAGTCCGATCATCCCGAGCACGAAGGCGTAGCCCACCACTCCCCCGGTCATCAGCGCTGCCCCCTGTCCTGTCGGGTCAGATCCTGAAGCCGCAGGTTGTATGCCGTCAACTCGGCGTCACCATCCCGTTCGGCCCGTCGCTCTGCCGCCGCAGCCTGCCGGGCATCGCTGCGCTGCCACTGCACGAACAGGACGAAAAGGACGAGCAGGGTGGGGAGCTCGGTGAATCCCCAAGCGATGCCGCCGGCCGTCTGCTGGTCCCCGATCGCAGTGACGCCCAGCGATCGCCTCGGAGCGCTGTAGAACGAGACCACGACGGTGCTGGCCATCATCAGCACGACGCCGAAGAACGCGTGGAACGGGACCGGGATCGCCATTTCAGCGATCCGCGCGACCGGACTGCCGGCCCGGCCCATGAGGGTGTTCCCGCGTCGCGGTGAGGGGTCGACACCCAGCACGCCCCAGAAGTACAGCATGCCGATCAGGAGGAAGTGGACGAGCATCAGGTTGTGCCCCCACATGGTCCCCATCAGCGCGTCGAAGACCGGAGTGAAGTAGAGCCCGTACAAGCTGAAAAGGAACAGAAGGCCGATCACGATCGGGTTCGCGATGACGGCAGCCAGGCGCGAGTGGAGAACACGGAGAAGCAGCGCGCGGATCTTCCGACGACGGATCCCTCCGGCGCTGAGCGCTCGAAGCAGGAGAGTCGCCGGCGCGCCAAGGGCGAGGAAGATCGGGGTGACCATGCTGAGCGTCATGTGCTGGATCATGTGGACGCCGAACAGCTCCATCCCATAACCGTCGAACCCCGTCGCCGTCATCAGCAGCATCGAGAGCACCCCGGCGACCCAGCTCGTGGTGCGCATCACGGGCCAGGCATCACCCCGACGGCGCAGCACCGTGACACCCACCACGTAGAGGACGAGCAGACCCAGCCCGGCAATCGGCAGCACCGGAATCGGCTGGGGGTGGATCGCGAACAGCCGCGGCACAGTCAGGGGCAGCGACGGCATCCACATCGGCCCCGTCATCGGCGCGGTGCCAGGAGGCATCGGGCTCAGGAAAATGCCCACGATCAGAGCCCGAGAACGAGCAGATCGGCCCCCGACGGCTCGCCCGCGGCGTCCGCGAACGCCCGCAGAGAGCTGCCGAGCTGCTCCCGGTCTGTCGGTGACATCCGATCGATCACGTCCTCGATCAGCCCTCGCCGATGATCGGTGACAGAACTGACCAGGTCCCGACCCTGCGTCGTCAGGGAGAGAAGAACCTCCCGCCGGTTCGCGGGGTTCGCCTCACGCTGCGCCCAGCCGCCCGCGACCAGTCGGTCCGCGGTCCGGGTGAACGTCGAGATCGTGATGCCCAGCTTCTCCGCGAGCACCCCCATGCGCTGCGCCCCGGACGAGGACAGCACGACCAGCGCGCGGAACTGAGGAAGCGACACGCTCTCCAACGCGGGGACCATCGACCGCGCGATGATCCCCAGGAGCGCCCGCGACGCGATCACCGTCGCATCGATGTCCGTGCGCCCGTCACCGCTCGCGGCCCCATGCGCCCGTCCCGTCGTCACAATCTCACCTCACGATGCTTGCATGCTTACAATGCTTGTGTGACAGCAAGTGTAGCGCGGATGACCAACTGGGTGCGAAAGAGCCGATACGGCCTCCTCACCCTCGCCCTGATCATCGGAGTGGGAGCGGGCCTCGGTGCCCTGGCCTTCAGAGCCCTCGTCTTCGGCATCACCTGGGCGACGACCGGCAGCCCCGAGTTCGGGCAGGACGGTCGGGTACCGAGCAGCCACCTCCCCTGGCTCGGTCTCGGCTTCTACGTGCTCATCCCGGTGATCGGCGGGCTCGTCTACGGCCCGCTCGTGTACCGCTGGGCACGGGAAGCCCGCGGTCATGGCGTACCCGAGGTCATGATCGCGGTCGCCGAAGATGGCGGCCGGATCCGCCCTCGCGTCGCGATCGTGAAGGCGCTCGCGTCGGCCCTCACCATCGGTACGGGCGGGTCGGTCGGCCGGGAGGGACCCATCGTGCAGATCGGCGCCGCACTGGCCTCCGCGCTCGGGCAGGGCACGCGACAGCCGGTCGGGCGGCTGCGCATCCTCGTCGCATGTGGCGCCGCAGGCGGCATCTCTGCCACCTTCAACGCGCCGATCACGGGGGTGTTCTTCGGCGCGGAGATCATCCTGCGGGAGATCTCGGCCGGGTCTCTTTTCGCGATCATGCTCTCCGCCATGGTGGCGGACGCCGTCGTTCGACCGCTGCTCGGGACGGAGGCGTTCCTGAGCGGGTTCCCGCACGATGCGGCACTCGGCCATTCCGTCGACTACCTCCTCGTCGCCGTGCTCGCCGTGATCGCCGCACTCATCGGACAGCTGTTCCGATACGTCCTCTACGCCGTCGAGGATCTCTGCGACAAGCTCTGGAGCGGGCGCGCCGAGTGGGCGCGGCCTGCTGTCGGCGGGGTTCTCCTCGGCCTGCTCCTGCTCGCGGTTCCTCAGATGTTCGGGGTCGGGTACCCCGTGATGTTCCAGGCGCTGCACGGAGACTACGGTCTCTGGATGCTGCTGTTCTTCGCGTTCGCCAAGATCCTCGCCACTTCGCTGAGCCTGGGCATCGGCGGTTCCGGCGGAGTGTTCGCTCCATCCCTCTTCATCGGCTTGATGCTCGGCACCGCATACGGGCTCTTCGTCCACCAGCTCTTCGGGGACGCCGCGGGCGACCCCGCCGTGTACGCCGCGATCGGGATGGGAGGCGTCTTCGCCTCGGGCACGCGGGCGCCGTTGACCGCCTTCGCGTCCGTGGTCGAGATGACCGGAGATGTGTCGCTCGTCCTTCCCGTGATGCTGACCACCGCGATCGCCACCGTCGTGTCCCGATCCGTCTCCTACGGGACGATCTACACCACCAAACTCCTGCGACGCGGCCATGACATCGAAAAGCAGCAGGACCGCGAATACCGGCGCATGCTCGGCGGCGGGAACGATCCCTCCGCGGCCTGACACCTTGCGCCTGCCCAGCATGCATCGACGCCGGCACATCAGCCGGCGTCGCGTTCATGGCTGGATGGCGCGGCGGAGAATGCCGACGACGGCATGGACGGCAGGTGCATGATCGACGGGATCGGGTGCTTCTGCGATCACCCATGAGTCGATCACGCGGCCGAGTGCGGTGCCGACAGCCAGGAGCAGCGCGTCCGGGAGATCTGTGCGTATCGCTCCGATCGACTGGCCGGCCGCAAGAGTCTGGTTCATCCAGGGCAGCGCGGCCTGCTCGGCGTCTCGTTGTGCGTTCTGCATGGTCGGTGAACCGGTGCCGGTCAGCCAATCGCGCAGGACGCTCGCGAGTACCGGTGATGCGTCGAAGGCGGCGACGAGTCGCTGGAAGATGTCCTCAACCGTCGACCAGAAGGCGTCGGGCTCGGTCGCTGCCGGCACGGGGAACGGCCCGGCGTGAGCGATCAGCTTTTCCACCTGCCGGCGGAGCACATAGGCGTACAGGTCCTCCTTTCCTTCGAAGTAGTAGTACATCGAGCCCTTGGAGGTACCCGCCCGGATGATGATCTGGTTCAGCGACGCTGCGGCGAAGCCGCGGGTGGCGAACTCGTCGAGCGCCGCGTCGACGATGGCTTCCTGTCGTTCGCGGGTGAGCGCGTGGAATCGGGGACGCGGCATGAGTGTCAATCGGCCGGGACCGGAGGCAGGCGAATGGGATCGATCAGGCTCCGTCCCATCGCCAGGTTCGCGATCGGCGGGATCGCCATGAGACCGACGATGCCGTTTCTCAGCAGCAACTGCAGGCGGTTGCGCGGGGCGAAGGCGGCGCCCAACCTGGTTGCGGCGTCCTGCTTGCCGCGCACGAGCGGGGCCAGACTCTGCTCGTATTCTGCGAAGGCAGCCCGGTGGTCACCCTGTGCGTGCTGCAACGCACAGGCCAAGACGTAGGCCCCGATCATGGCCAACGCTGACCCTTGCCCGGCCAGCAGCGAGGGTGCCGCTGCGGCGTCGCCGATCAGAGCGATGCGACCGCGGGACCACGATGGCAGGCGGATCTGGCTCGCCCGGTCCAGGTAGAAGGTGCGGGCCTGGGGCATCTGCTCCAGGATCGCCGGGACCTCCCAGCCCACACCGTTCATACGCCGCCGCAAGAGCTCCTGCTGGGCGGCCACGTCGTCCAGCGGCACCGCGCCGTCGTAGCGGAACATGAAGCAGAACATCGTCGCGTCATCGTGCAGCGCGAGGCGCAGCACCTGGTGGCCCACCTCGGTGTGCATGACAGCGACCAGCTCGTCGCGCGGGCGATATCCCGTCACATCGAAAGCGGCGACGGTGATGCCGAGATAGCGCTCGGACTCCCCATCCGACCCGAATGCCAGCGTGCGAACCCGAGAATGCAGGCCGTCCGCGCCGACGACGAGGTCGAAGTCCCGCGGCTCGGCGTGCTGGAACCCGACACGCACCCGCTCGCCGTCATCGTCCAGCGACGTCACGGTGTCGCCGAAGACCGTCTCCACGTCGCCGTGTGCCGCGTCATGAATGGCACGGGACAGATCGGAACGCCCGATCGTGACGAACCGGCCTCCGCTGATGCCGATCACATGCCGCGGGTCGAAGTGGGCGATGCGCCTGCCGCTGCGGGAGACCTCGCGAGCCTCGCGGACGACGTAGCCCTCATCCATCAACCGCGGCACGATCCCCATCCGGTCCGCGACATCGAATCCCGCACCCCAGAAGTCGACGACATAGCCGCCCTCTCGCAAATGCGGAGCGCGCTCCACGAGCGTGACCTCGTGCCCGAACCTCTGCAACCAGTACGCAAGCGTGGGACCGGCGATACCCGCGCCGACGATCAAGACTCGCATGGCGTACCTCCCGTGGGACGATTAGANTCGTCCCACGGCAGGCGCAGCGTGTGAAGAGGTCGGGCAGGCCGCAGCGTGCGCGCACTCCCGTGACACCCTCGTCAGGTGGATGGTGCGCTCGACGGGGGCGCAAGAACGCACACCGTGAGCAGGTTGCGGCCATGCACGGAAGCCGGGAGTTCCCTCCCGCTGTCGATGAAGCCGAGCTTCTCGAGCACCCGTCGGGAGGCGACATTCCACTCCCAGACGCCGGCCCAGACGCGGGGATAGCCGTTCTCGGCGGCCCAGTCCAGGACGGCGCGGGCCGCCTCGGTCGCGTAACCGCGGTTGTGCACCACCTGCAGCAGCTCGAACCCCAGTTCCGGCTCGTCGGCCGTGCCGTTGCCGCCGACGATCAGCCCGCAGTATCCGATCACCTCGCCGTTGTCGATCCGCTGGACGGTGAGCAGCGCCGGCCCGGTCGAGGAGCCGGCCTCGAGGATGTGCGCCGCGATGTCCTGCTCCGTCGGTCGGTCCTCGGCGTCGATCCTCCGATGCGGTGGCACGCGTTCGTCGCGCTCGGTCCACAGCCGACGGAAGACAGCCGCATCGCCCGCCTGCTGGCGCCGGAGCAGCAGCCGCGCCGTGCGCAGCGAGCTCATCTCCGGCGAGGAAGCCATGTCCGCATTCTCTCAGAGCGGCGACGGAGCCGATGGGACGTCATGACGCGCATGCGCGGCTCAGCGCCGCGGGGCCCACCTCGACGGCCGCGGACCGGCCGACAGCGCACGCTCCTCGTCTGCGGCGCGGGACCAGCCCTGCGCTTCGTCCACCGCATCGAACCCGCCGCGCGCGACCCGCACGCCGAGGTCGTCCTGAGTCGTGTGCGGATCCCCGCCCCGGCGCGTCGAGGCGCGCACGCTCCACGCGTCGTCTGCGAATCCACCCCCGCGGAACACTCGGTAGTCGCCGTACCGGGCAGGATCCAGGAGGTCCCAGCACCACTCCCACACGTTGCCGAGCGTGTCGAACAGCCCGTTCAGGTTCGGCATCCGCTCCCCCACCCTCTGCGGGTTCTGCACGCCGTCGGCTGCTGTCCAGGCGATCTCGGACAGCGGTCCGTAATGCGGCGCGCGGGAGCCGGCCCGGCAGGCGTACTCCCACTCCGCCTCCGTCGGCAGGCGGTACCCGTCGCCGGTCACGTCCCAGTGCACCTCTTCCCCGTCGAACCGATATACCGGTTCGAGACCCTCCCACTCCGAGGCGGCGTTGCAGAAGCGGACCGCCCGCTGCCAGGACAGCTCGACCGCGGGGCGGTCAGGGTGATCCGCCGTGATCCCGAGCAACTCGGACACCTGCTCCTCGGTGACCGCGAACACGCCGATCTCGAACGGCTCCAGCTCCACGTGCCAGCGCCGCTTCGTCCGTGCGTCGTGCAGCTCGACCGTGCCGGCCGGGAGGGGGCGCATCTCGATATCGCTCATCTCAGGGCAGTCTAAGAGCCCCGGTCCTAGCATCGGCGTATGAGCGCCGCATCCCACCGCACCCTGGACCGGGTCTTCGCCGTGAGCATCGTGCTCAAGGGGCTGGACGGGGCGGTCGAGCTGATCGGCGGCCTCATCCTGCTGTTCATCTCCCCCGCCAGACTGCGGGAGTGGCTGGGCGACGTGGTCTCATTCGTGCTGGTCGGGCACGAACGCTCCCCCGTCTTCCACTGGGCGATCCATCTCGGAGATTCCTGGGGCACGCGCACCACGCTCTTCGCCGCCGCGTACCTCCTGCTGCACGGCGTCATCAAGGTGGTGCTGGTGTGGGCGCTGCTGCGGCAGCAGCTCTGGGCCTACCCCTGGATGCTCGCGGCCCTCGGCGTGTTCATCGCCCTGCAGTGCTACGAGCTGATCACGCGATTCAGCTGGGCGATGCTCGCTCTCACGCTGTTCGATGTGTTCATCGTGATCCTCACCGCGCGCGAATGGCAGCTGCACCGCGCGCGCCGTGCGGAGGCGGGTGTCGGCGCCGGCAGGTAGGGTCGCGGTCATGACTCGCGCGATCTACTACACCGCCTCCACGCTGAACGGATTCCTCGCCGACGAGCATGACTCGCTCTCCTGGCTGCTGTCGATCCCGCAGGAGGGCGCAACGGCCGACATCGCCGCCTTCACCGCGCGCGTCGGCGTGCTGGTCGAGGGTTCGTCGACGTACGAGTGGGTCCTCCGCGAAGAGGATCTGCTCGCGCATCCCGAGCGCTGGCAGGCTTTCTACGGGGATCGCCCGACGTTCGTGTTCACTTCGCGCACGCTGCCGCGGGTTCCTGGAGCGGACATCCGGTTCGTGCGCGGATCCGCCGCCGATCACTGGCAGGACATCGTCGGGGCCGCGCAGAATCGGGACATCTGGATCGTGGGCGGCGGGGATCTCGCCGGACAGTTCGCCGATGCGGGCCTGCTCGATGAGATCGTGGTGACCTTCGCCCCCGCCACGCTGAGCTCGGGCAAGCCGCTGCTGCCCCGCGACCTGGACCACTCCCGACTGGAACTGGTCGGGGCGCGTCAGGCCGGTCCGTTCGCGGAACTCACCTATCGGGTGAACCGGAGCCCCGACCCGCAGCTGCAGGACGACCCGCAGGAGTAAGGCGCGAGTCGCCGCGGCCGTCAGGCCGCCGCCGCGTCGCGCGGCGCGATCTCGATCCAGTCCCCGTACTTCGGCTGCCGGCCGTCGCCGGAGGACCGGCCTGTGACGCGGCGCTTGATCCACGGACCCACGTGCCGGCGGTAGTAGGCGGCGGTCCCGAGGCGCTCGTCGGCAGGCAGAGTCGCGGCGTGCCACCACTCCTCGGGAGCGCCCGCCCCCACCGCGTCGAGCACGCGCGCCGCCACGCGGTGATGTCCGTTCGCGTTCATGTGCAGCCGGTCCTCCGACCAGTACGGCGGAGTGCTGAGCTCTCGATCCGGCCAGTTCAGCGCCTGCACGACGTCGGGGCGATCCGCGATCCGGCGCAGCACCGCCGCGGAGAGCTCGTCGCCGCGGCGCTGGATCAGAGACGCGAGCGGCAGTCCGGCCGAGGGATTCGCTCCGGAGAGGACGATGAGCGTGGTGCCGGTCTCGGCGCACCTTCGCAGCACCCGCGAGAACGCGTCGGCGATGTGCTCGATGTCGGCACGCGGACGCAGCATGTCGTTCCCGCCGGCGTTGAAGGACAGGTGGGTCGGATTCAGTGCGAGCGCCGGCTCGAGCTGCTCCTCGACGACCGGCCAGGCGAGACGCCCCCGGATCGCCAGGTTGGCGTAGGAGATCGACTCCCCCAGCGCGTCGGCCCAGCCCTGTGCGGCGATGTCGGCCCAGCCGCGCACCCGCCCATCCGGCAGCTCATCGCCGACCCCTTCGCTGAAGGAGTCTCCGATGGCGACGAAGCGAACCGCGGTCATCCTCTCAGCCTACGACGCTCCTGGGCCTCTCAGTCCTCGGCGAGCAGCGCCCGGACCCGCGGGATCACCTCGGTGCCGTACAGCTCGATGCTGCGCATCATCGTCTCGTGCGGGAGCGTCCCTGTGGCGTACTTGAGCTCGAACCGGCCGATGCCCAGCGTCCGCACGGTGTCCGCGATCTTGCGCGCGACGCGCTCCGGCGATCCGCTGTACACGGCGCCCTCGGGACCGACCTCGTTCTGGAACCGCGCCCGGCTGTACGCGGGCCAGCCGCGCTCGCGCCCGATCGTGTCGTTCATCGCGGCCATGCCCTCGTAGGCGGCCTCCCAGGCTTCGTCGTCCGTGTCGGCGATGTGGCCCGGGGAGTGCACCGAGATCGGGTGGACGGCGGTGCCGAACGCCGCGGTGGAGCGGTGATACAGATCCACGAAGGGCCGGAACCGGCCGGCCGCCCCGCCGATGATCGCCAGGGTGAGCCCGAGCCCGTACCGCGCCACCCGGACGACCGACTCCGGGGATCCGCCGACGCCCACCCAGGTCCGCAGGCCGTGCTCGGTCTTCGGGAACACCTCGGCATCTTCCAGAGGGGCGCGCACGGTCCCCTTCCAGGTGACCGGCGTCTCCTTCAGCAGCTCGACGAAGAGCTCGAGCTTCTCCTCGAACAGCCGGTCGTAGTCGCGCAGGTCGTAACCGAAGAGCGGGAACGACTCGGTGAAGGATCCGCGGCCGAGGACGACCTCCGCGCGGCCGTGCGACAGTGCGTCGAGCGTGGCGAAGCGCTCGTAGACGCGCACCGGGTCGTCCGAGGACAGCACGGTGACCGCGGTGCCGAGATGGATCCGCTCGGTGCGGGAGGCGATCGCCGCGAGCACCATCTCCGGGCTGGAGACGGCGAACTCGCGCCGATGGTGCTCCCCCACGCCGAAGTAGTCCACACCGACCTGGTCGGCCAGGACGGCCTGCGCCACGATGTTGCGGATCGTCTCCGCGCCGGTGAGCAGACCTCCGTCCGCACCGCGGCTGATGTCCCCGAACGTGCCCAGACCGAACTGCATCTCCATGCCGGCCCCTTTCGTATTCACGTGAATGAACCGGCAGGATGCCGAGGGCATTCCCGCGACAGGGGTCCGGTCAGCCCGCCTGGAACACCGAGCGCAGGGTGTCCAGCCCCACGCCGCCCAGGTCGAGGGCGCGCTTGTGGAACGCCTTGATGTCGAACGCGTCGCCCTCGCGAGCCTTCACGGTGTCGCGCACCTGCTCCCAGATCCGCTGACCGACCTTGTAGGACGGCGCCTGGCCCGGCCAGCCCAGGTAGCGGTTCACCTCGAACTGACGGAACTCGTCGGACATGTTCACGTTGCGGCGCATCATTTCGAGCGCGTAGTCGTGGTCCCAGACGCCCTCGCCGTCCAGTCGCGGCTTGCCGAGGTGCACGCCGATGTCGAGCACCACGCGAAGCGCGCGCATGCGCTGTCCGTCGAGCATGCCGAGCCGGTCGGCGGGGTCGTCGAGATAGCCGAGCTGTTCCATGAGCCGCTCGGCGTAGAGCGCCCAGCCCTCCGCGTGCCCGGAGGTGCCCGCGAGGACGCGCCGCCACGTGTTGAGCTCTGCGCGGTTGTACGTCGCCTGCGCGATCTGCAGATGATGCCCTGGCACGCCCTCGTGGTAAACCGTCGTGAGCTCGCGCCAGGTGTCGAACTCGGTCACGCCCTCCGGCACCGACCACCACATGCGGCCGGGGCGGGAGAAGTCGTCGGTGGGACCGGTGTAATAGATACCGCCCTCCTGCGTGGGCGCGATCATGCACTCGAGCGTGCGGATCTTCTCCGGGATGTCGAAGTGGGTGGCGCCGAGCTCGGCGATCGCCCGGTCGCTGGTCTCCTGCATCCAGCGCTGCAGGGCGTCGGTGCCGACGAGCTTGCGAGCAGGATCCGCCTCGAGATGCGCGACGGCCTCCTCGACCGAGGCGCCAGGGAGGATCTCGTTCGCGATCGCGGTCTGTTCGGCGACCATGCGGGCGAGCTCCTCGCGGCCCCACTCGTAGGTCTCGTCGAGATCGATCGTGGCGCCAAGGAACCGGCGAGATGCGAGCGCGTACAGCTCGCGTCCCACCGCGTCCTCCTCGGCGGCAGCGGGCGCAAGCTCAGCGCTCAGGAATGAGCGCAGCGAGTCGTAGGCGACGCGGGCGGCGGCGGAGCGGTCGGCGAGCTCACGGGCCAGGCTCGCCGGCAGGTGCCCCTCATCCGGGTCGGCCTCCGCGACGAAGGCGGCGAAGAAGCCCTCGTCGGCGGTGTACCGCCCGATCTGCGTGGCGACCTCGATCACCTGACGCCGGGCGGGCACCACGCCCTTCGCGATCCCCTCGCGGAGTGTGGCGACGTAGCCCTCGAGCGCGGCGGGGACCGCGCCGAGCCGTTCCGCGATCACAGCCCAGTCCTCGGCGGTCGAGGTGGGCATGAGGTCGAAGGCCTGGCGGACGTCCTGCGCGGCGGAGGCGATCACGTTCAGGTCACGCAGGTGCCACTGCGCGTCGTGTTGCTCGAGCCCGAGCCGCAGCTCGGCGGACAGGTCGGTCTTGGTGACGCGGTCGATCTCGTCGGCGGGCTCCTGCGCATCGAGCTCCGCCAGCACGCGCCGGGTCTCGGCGATCGCGTGGTCGTGTCCTTCCGGGCTGAAGTCGTCGAGCCGGGCGTTGACCTCGTTGCGGCCGATGTAGGTGCCGAGGATCGGGGAGATCTCCGTGAGGGTGTCGACCCAGCGTTCGGCGATCTGGTCGATGGCGGACGGCGTGCGCGTCGTGGGCTGCTCTGCGGTCATCCTCAGAGCCTATCCGCGGAACGCCTTCCGCTCCATGGAAAGATCGGTCCACAGGGTCCGTCGCGTGGTCAGTGCGCGGCCTCGTTCCAGTCGCCGCCGCGCCCCACCTGCACGTCCAGCGGCACGGACAGCTCGGCGGCGCCGGCCATCCGCTCGCGCACGATCCGCTCGGCGGCGTCCCACTCCCCCGGCGCGACCTCGACCACGAGCTCGTCGTGGATCTGCAGCAGCACGCGCGAGGACAGGCCCTCGGCGAGCAGGTCCGCATGGATCCGGAACAGCGCGATCTTCATGATGTCGGCCGCGCTGCCCTGGATCGGCGCGTTGAGCGCCGCTCGCTCGGCGTTCTCCCGGAGCACCCGGTTCGGGCTCGCGAGGTCGGGGAACGGGCGGCGGCGGCCGAAGATCGTCTCGGTGTAGCCGACCTCCTTCGCCGCGATCACGGAGGCACGCAGATAGTCGCGCACCGCGCCGAAGCGGGCGAAGTACTCCATCATGAGCTGCTTGGCCTCGGACTGCTCGATGCGCAGCTGCTTGGACAGCCCGAACGCGCTGAGCCCGTAGACGAGGCCGTAGGACATCGCCTTGACCTTGGTGCGCATCGCCGGGGTGACGTCCGCCGGTTCCACTCCGAACACGCGCGCGCCCACGAAGCGGTGCAGATCCTCGCCGGAGTTGAACGCCTCGATCAGGCCCGCGTCTCCGGAGAGGTGCGCCATGATCCGCATCTCGATCTGCGAGTAGTCCGCGGTGAGCAGGGTCTCGTAGCCGTCGCCCACCTGGAAGGCGCTGCGGATCCGGCGGGACTCCTCGGTGCGGACGGGGATGTTCTGCAGGTTGGGATCGGTGCTGGAGAGCCGGCCGGTCTGGCTGCCGGTCTGCACGTACGTGGTGTGGATGCGGTGGTCGTCGCGGATCGCCCCGCCTCTGCCGATGGCGCCGTCGAGCGACTCGATGATCTGGCGCAGCTTGGTGGCCTCGCGGTGCTGCAGCAGCAGGCCGAGGAACGGGTGCGGGTGGCTGTCCTGCAGATCGGCGAGCACGGCGGCGTCGGTGGAGTAGCCCGTCTTCGTCTTGCGGGTCTTCGGAAGCTCGAGCTGCTCGAACAGCACCTCCTGCAGCTGCTTCGGCGAGCCCAGGTTCACCTCGCGGCCGATGATCGCGAACGCATCCTCGGCGATGGCCGAGGCGCGCTCGCCCAGCTCACGCGAGAACCCCGAGAGGATCTCGTGCGACACGGCGACGCCGGCCAGCTCCATGTCGGCGAGGGCCATCAGGGTCGGCAGCTCGATCTCCGCGAGGACCCGGTCGACGCTCTCCGGCAGGTCCGCGCGCAGCGCGGCGGCGACCCGGGCGGCGAACCACGCCAGCTGCGCCGGCGTCGCACCCTCGGTCTCCGGCACGAGCTGGGTCGGATCCGCCTCGGGCAGCTTCTCGCCGAGGTAGCGGTCCACGAGGTCGGCGAGCGTCTTGTCCGGATAGCTGGGGCGCAGCAGCCAGCCGGCCAGGTTCGTGTCGTACGCGAGCCCGCCGAGGCGCACCCCGGCGGTCCGCAGGGCCTTCACCTGCGGCTTGGCGTCGTGCAGGATCTTGGGCGCGTCAGAGGCCAGCCAGTCGCCGAGCGCCGCCTGCACCGCCAGGCTCCAGGAGAGCTCGACGAGCTCGTCGCCGCGCGCGAGCCCGATCCGCTGCGGCAGGCCGCCGGACCTGGTCACCTCGACGGCGATCTCGTCCACACCGGTTCCCAGCCAGGTGGCAGCGTCATCGGCGGTGAGTTCGACCGGCGCGGGGACCGCGACCGTGACGGCGCTGCTCTCCGGCGGTGCGTCCTCGCCCACGGCCTCGAACACCCGGGGCAGGAGCGTGCGGAACTCGAGCCGGGCGAAGATGTCGCGCACGGCCTGCGCGTCGATCGGCGTGACCGCGAGATCCGCCGGCCCCACCTCGAGCTCGACGTCCTGCAGCAGCCGGTTCAGCCGGCGGTTGCGGCGCACGTCCTCGAGGTGATCGCGCAGGTTGCCGCCCACCACGCCCTTGATCTCGCCGGACCGCTCCAGCAGCTCGTCGAGCGACCCGAACTGGGTGAGCCACTTCACCGCGGTCTTCTCGCCGACCTTCGGCACACCGGGGAGGTTGTCGCTGGTCTCGCCGACCAGCGCGGCGATGTCGGGGTACTGCTCCGGCCGCACGCCGTACCGCTCCATCACGGTGGCCGGGTCGTAGCGCTTGAGCTGCGACACGCCCTGCACATTGGGGTAGAGCAGCGTGACCTCGTCATTCACGAGCTGGATGGTGTCGCGGTCTCCGGACACCACGAGGACGTCGTAGCCCAGGGCCGACCCCTGCGCCGCGAGGGTCGCGAGGATGTCGTCGGCCTCGATCCCCTCCTTCGTCAGGACCGGGACCGACATCGCGGCCAGGCAGTCCTGCAGCAGCGGGATCTGCCCGCGGAACTCGTTCGGCGTCTCCGAGCGGGTCGCCTTGTACTCCGGGTACACGTCGGTGCGGAACGAGTGCCGGGAGGTGTCGAAGGCGACCGCGAGGTGCGTGGGACGCTCCGCCTTGATGAGGTTCACGAACATCGACAGGAACCCGTAGATGGCGTTCGTGTGCTGGTTGTCCTTCGTGGTGAAGTTCTCGACGGGAAGGGCGAAGAACGCCCGGTACGCGAGCGAGTGGCCGTCGACGACCATGAGGGTAGGCTTTGCGGAGTCCGTCACGACTCCAGCCTAACGAGCGCCGGGGACATCGATTCGAGGAGGCCTGCGTGAGCGATCCGGTCGACACGAGCACCGAGCAGACCAGCTCCGGCATGGACTGGGCGACGGAACGCGGCATGGGCGCTCTCGCCGAGAAGATGGGCCTGCGCTGGGTCGAGTTCTCAGTGGACCGATGCGTCGCCACGATGCCTGTCGAGGGCAACACCCAGCCCGTCGGCCTGATGCACGGCGGCGCGTACGTGGTGCTCGGCGAGTCGCTCGGCTCGATGGCGGCGAACCTGCATGCGGGGCCCGGCCGGCTGGCGGTCGGGGTCGACATCAACGCGACCCACACCCGCTCCGCGACGAGCGGCGTGGTGACCGGCGTGTGCACTCCGGTGCATCTCGGGCGCAGCATCACGGTGCACGAGATCGCGGTGAGCGACGAGCAGGGACGCCGGTGCTCCACCATCCGGATCACGAACATGATCAAGGATCTGCCCGCCGGACGCTGAGTGCGCCGCCGGCTCAGGAGCCCGGGACGACCGGATCCTCCAGGATCCGCTGGAACAGCAGGTGGTCCTGCCACCGCCCCGCGATCCGCAGGTAGCGCGGGGCGCGACCGATCTCGGCGAAGCCGGTGGCGTGCAGCACCCGCTGCGAGGCCGCGTTGTGCACCAGGGTCGCCGCCTGCACGCGGTGCAGACCCAGGTCGTCCCGCGCGAGGCCGCACACTGCGGACACGGCACGGCGCATGATCCCCCGGCCTGCGAGAGCGCCATCGACCCAGTAGCCGAGGTGCGTGCTCCAGAAGGCTCCGCGCACGATGTCGCTGAGGTTCACCCGGCCGACGATGCGCCGCTCGCCGTGCGTCAGGACATAGGCGGCGCTGCGTCCATCCGCGACGGCCTGCAGGGTGCGCGCGACGAGCCGGTCCTGGTGGGCCGCCGTGAAGTAGTCCTCACGGCGCAACGGTTCCCAGGGCGCGAGATGATCGCGATTGCGCGTGTACGCCGCGGCGAGCTCCGCGCCGTCGCCGGGCAGGAGAGGGCGGAGCAGGATCCCGTCGCCGAGATCCACCCGCTACTTCTTGGGGGCGAGCTGCTCGATGATCGCCTTCGCGACGTCCTGCATGGTGAGGCGGCGGTCCATCGACGCCTTCTGGATCCAGCGGAACGCCTCCGGCTCGCTCAGGCCCATCTTCTCGTTCAGCAGACCCTTGGCCCGGTCCACGAGCTTGCGGGTCTCGAAGCGCTCGACCATGTCGGCGACCTCGGCCTCGAGCGTGATGATCTGCTCGTGGCGGGCGAGGGCGATCTCGATCGCGGGCAGCAGGTCGTTCGGGGTGAACGGCTTGACCACGTAGGCGAGGGCGCCGGCTTCGCTGGCGCGCTCGACGAGCTCCTTCTGGCTGAACGCGGTGAGCAGCACGACCGGGGCGATGTTGCCCTTGTGCAGCTTCTCCGCGGCGCTGATGCCGTCCAGCTGCGGCATCTTCACGTCCATGATGACCAGGTCGGGCCGGAGCTCGGTGGCCAGCTGCACCGCGGTCTCGCCGTCCCCGGCCTCGCCGACGACGTCGAAGCCGTTGTCGCGGAGGATCTCGACGATGTCGAGACGGATCAGGGACTCGTCCTCGGCGACGACGACGCGTCGCGGGGCGGACGAGGCGGGCTGCTCAGGCTGCTGCTCTTCGGTCACGGATCCATCCTATCGGTGCGAGCTTTTGTGATCGTGTGCCGGCGGTGGGACTCGAACCCACACGTCCTCTCGGACAAAGCATTTTGAGTGCTCCGCGTCTGCCATTCCGCCACGCCGGCCCGGATCGACTGTACCGCACGCCGCTCTCTCCCCCGGGCGCGGCGAAGGCCGGCCCCTGCGGGGAGCCGGCCTTCGGCGAGCACGTGCTATCGGTTGGCCTGATAGGCCGGAGCCGCACCGTGGATGGTGTCTCCGACCCGGTGGATGCGCACGTCGTTCGTGGATCCCACGATTCCGGGAGGGGATCCGGAGATGACGACCACCTTGTCCCCGACCTCGGCGAGGCCGGCGCCGAGCAGGTGCTCGTCGACCTGGTGGAACATCATGTCGGTGTGCGGCACGAAGTTGACGAGCGTGGTGCGCACGCCCCAGCTCACGGCCAGGCGACGGCGGATGCCGGGATCGGGCGTGTACGCGAGCATCGGGATGCTCGAGCGCAGCCGGGACAGGCGCCGCGCGGAGTCGCCGGACTGGGTGAACACGCAGAGGAACTTCGCCTCCACGAACTCGGCGACCTCGAGGGCCGCGAGCGTGATTGCCCCGCCCTGCGTGCGCGGCTTGCTGGTGAGCGGGTGGATCCGCTCCAGGCCGTGGTCTTCGGTGGACTCGATGATCCGGGCCATGGTCTCCACCACGATCACCGGGTAGTCGCCCACGCTGGTCTCGCCGGACAGCATGACCGCGTCCGCGCCGTCGAGGACGGCGTTGGCGACGTCGGAGGTCTCGGCGCGGGTCGGCACCGGGCTGGAGATCATCGACTCGAGCATCTGCGTCGCCACGATCACCGGCTTCGCCATGCGGCGGGCCAGTTCGACCGCCTGCTTCTGCACGATCGGCACAGCCTCGAGGGGCAGCTCCACGCCGAGGTCGCCGCGGGCGACCATGATGCCGTCGAACGCGTCGACGATCTCCTCGAGCGCGTCGACGGCCTGCGGCTTCTCGATCTTGGCGATGACGGGGACGCGCACGCCCTCCTCCGCCATGATCTCGTGCACGCGCTCGACATCGGAGGCGTTGCGCACGAAGGAGAGCGCGATCAGGTCGGCGCCCATGCGCAGGCCCCAGCGCAGATCCGCCTCGTCCTTCTCGCTCAGCGCGGGGACGCTGACCGCGACGCCGGGGAGGTTGATGCCCTTGTTGTTCGAGACCGTGCCGGCCACGATGACACGGGTGGTGACCACCGTGCCGTCGGTCTCCACGACCTGGACGCGGACCTTGCCGTCGTCGATGAGGAGGAAGTCGCCGGGCTTGACGTCCTGCGGGAGACCCTTGAAGGTGGTGCCGCAGATCTCCTTGGTGCCGAGGATGTCCTCGGTGGTGATCTTGAAGATGTCGCCCACCGCGAGGTCGTGCGGACCGTCCGCGAACTTGCCGAGGCGGATCTTCGGGCCCTGCAGGTCGACGAGGACGGCGACGGCGCGACCGGAGTCGTCCGCTGCGCGACGGACGTTCGCGTAGTTGTTCTCGTGCACGGAGTAGTCCCCGTGGCTCAGGTTCAGGCGGGCGACGTCGACGCCTGCGTCGATGATGGCCCGCACCGTCTCATACGTCGAGGTGGCGGGGCCAAGAGTGGCCACGATTTTGGCACGTCTCAATGCGTTCTCCGGGTTGTCAGGGGATGGATGTTCGGCCGCGTTGCCGGGTTCAGCCTACGCGGGCCGGGTGCCGATCGCGACATCGGACGGGCGGACCGGCGCGGGCAGCACCGTCTGGCCCATCAGGTGGCGGTCGACCGCGGCGGCGGCGGCACGACCCTCGGCGATCGCCCACACGATGAGCGACTGGCCGCGGCCGGCGTCGCCGGCGACGAACACGCCCGGCAGCGTCGAGGCGTAGTCCTCGTCACGGCGGAACGCGCCCCGCTCGGTGCGCTGCGGCGCCTCGGTGCCGAACGACTCGTGCTCGGGCCCGGTGAAGCCCATCGCGATGAGCACCAGGTCGGCCGGGATCTCGCGCTCGGTGCCGCTGCGGGGCACCCGGCGGCCGTCGACGAACTCGGTCTCAGCGACGCGCAGGGCGCGCACCTCCCCCGCCTCGTTGCCGAGGAACTCGACGGTGGAGGCGAGGTACATGCGCTCCCCGCCCTCTTCGTGCGCGGACTGCACCTCGAAGACCGTCGGCATCATCGGCCAGGGCTGGTGCTCCGGGCGCGACGGGGACGGCTGCTTGCCGATCGCGAGGTTGGTCACGCTGAGCGCGCCCTGGCGGTGCGCCGTGCCGATGCAGTCGGCGCCGGTGTCGCCGCCGCCGATCACGATGACGTGCTTGCCCTCCGCGGTGATCTGGTTCGCGATCGGGTCGCCGGCCAGCACCTTGTTCGACTCGACCAGGTACTCCATCGCGAAGTGCACGCCGTCGAGGTCACGGCCCGGGATCGCGAGCTCGCGCGGCAGCGTGGCGCCGGTCGCGATGAGCACCGCGTCGTACCGGGCGCGCAGGTCGTCCCAGCTGATGTCCGTGCCGATGTTCACGCCGGCGCGGAAGCGGGTGCCCTCCTCGGACATCTGACGCAGCCGGGCGTCCAGGTGCGTCTTCTCCATCTTGAAGTCCGGGATGCCGTAGCGCAGCAGGCCGCCGATGCGGTCGTCGCGCTCGAACACGGCCACCGTGTGGCCTGCCCGGGTGAGCTGCTGCGCGGCGGCGAGCCCGGCGGGACCGGATCCCACGACCGCGACGGTCTTGCCGGTCAGCCTCGCCGGGGGCTCCGCCTCGACCCAGCCGGACGCGAACGCCTCGTCGATGATCGAGACCTCGATCTGCTTGATCGTCACGGCCGGCTGGTTGATGCCGAGCACGCACGCGCTCTCGCACGGCGCGGGGCACAGCCGCCCGGTGAACTCCGGGAAGTTGTTCGTGGCGTGCAGGCGCTCGATCGCGGCGCGGCCCTCGCCGCGCCAAGTGAGGTCGTTCCACTCCGGGATGAGGTTGCCGAGCGGGCAGCCCTGGTGGCAGAACGGGACGCCGCAGTCCATGCAGCGGCCGGCCTGGCGGCGGAGCACGGCCGAATCCCCCGGCTCGTACACCTCCTTCCAGTCCATGATGCGGACCGGGACGGGCCGGCGTGCGGGGAGCTCGCGCTCCGTGACTTTCAGGAAGCCCTTGGGATCAGCCACCGGTCACCTCCAGGATGCGGTTCCAGACGATGGAGCCGTCGGGGTCGATCCCCTCGGCCTCTGCCTCGGCGCGGGTGCGCAGCACGGCTGCGTAGTCCCGCGGGAGGATCTTGGTGAAGGACGCGGCGAAGCCGTCGTCCGCGAGGATCTCGGACGCGAGTGCGGATCCGGTGCGCTCCACGTGCTGCAGCAGCAGCTCGCGCAGCTCCTGCGTGTCCACCTCGTCCAGCGGGAGCAGTTCCAGCTCCCCCGTGTCGAGGGCGAGCGGGTTGATCCGCTCCGGGCGCAGGTCGCGCACGTACGCGATGCCGCCGGACATCCCTGCACCGAGGTTGCGCCCGGTGCTGCCGAGGATCACGGCGACGCCGCCGGTCATGTACTCGAGCGCGTGGTCGCCCACGCCCTCGGCGACCGCGATCGCCCCGGAGTTGCGGACCAGGAAGCGCTCGCCGACGACGCCCGCGATGTGGATCGTGCCGCTCGTGGCGCCGTAGCCGATGACGTTGCCGGCGATCACGTTGCGGTGCGGCGCGAACGTCGCGTCACGGTGCGGGCGGATCGTGACCTCTCCGCCGGAGAGGCCCTTGCCGACGTAGTCGTTCGCGTCGCCCTCGAGGCGCAGCGAGATGCCGCGCGGCAGGAACGCGCCCAGCGACTGGCCGGCGGTGCCGTGCAGCGCGATGTCGATCGTGCCGTCGGGCAGGCCGTCCGCGCCGTGCCTGGTCGTCACCGCGTGCCCGAGCATCGTCCCGACCGCACGCTCGGTGTTGCGGATCGGCAGGTCGAACGAGATCGGCGTGCCGCGCTCGATCGCCTCGCGCGCCTGCTCCAGCAGCGGCGCGTCGAAGTGCTTGTCCAGTTCGTGGTCCTGGGTGCGGCGGCTCCGACGCGGTTCGTCGGCGGGGAACGCCGGGCCCTCGAGCATCGGGGTGAGGTCGAGGCCGTCGGCCTTCCAGTGCCGGATCGCGGCGTCGGTGCGCAGCAGATCCGCCCGTCCCACGATCTCCTCGAGACTGCGGAATCCCAGCGCGGCGAGGTGCTCGCGGACCTCCTCCGCGATGAACTCCATGAAGTTCACGACGAACTCGGGCTTGCCGGTGAAGCGCTCGCGCAGCACGGGGTTCTGCGTGGCGACGCCCACCGGGCAGGTGTCCAGGTGGCAGACGCGCATCATGATGCAGCCGCTGACCACGAGCGGGGCGGTGGCGAAGCCGAACTCCTCCGCGCCCAGGAGCGCGCCGACGATCACGTCGCGACCGGTCTTCAGCTGCCCGTCGACCTGCACGACGACACGGTCGCGCATGCCGTTGAGCATGAGCGTCTGCTGCGTCTCGGCGAGGCCCAGCTCCCACGGCGTGCCGGCGTGCTTGAGCGAGTTCAGCGGGCTCGCGCCGGTACCGCCGTCGTGCCCCGACACCAGGATGACGTCGCTGAGCGCCTTCGCGACGCCCGCCGCGACCGCGCCGATGCCGGACTGGCTGACCAGCTTGGTGTGGATCCTGGCGTCCGGGTTGGCGCGCTTGAGGTCGAAGATCAGCTGCTTGAGATCCTCGATCGAGTAGATGTCGTGGTGCGGCGGCGGCGAGATGAGGCCGACGCCGGGCGTCGCGTGCCGGGTGCGCGCGATCCACGGGTACACCTTCTGCGGCGGCAGCTGACCGCCCTCGCCGGGCTTGGCGCCCTGCGCGAGCTTGATCTGGATGTCGTCGGCCTGGGTGAGGTACTGGCTGGTGACGCCGAACCGGCCGGATGCGACCTGCTTGATGGCGCTGCGGCGCTCCGGGTCGACCAGGCGGTCCGGGTCCTCCCCGCCCTCGCCGGTGTTGGACTTCGCGCCGAGACGGTTCATCGCGATCGCGAGCGTCTCGTGCGCCTCCTTCGAGATCGAGCCGTAGCTCATCGCGCCGGTGGAGAAGCGCTTCACGATGGCGGACACCGGCTCGACCTCGTCAATCGGCACCGGGGGCCGCTCGCCCGTGCGCAGCTCGAACAGGCCGCGCAGGGTCTTCAGCTCCTTCGCCTGGTCGTCGACCAGCTGCGTGTACTCGCGGAAGATGTCGTAGCGGCGCGTGCGAGTCGAGTGCTGCAGCCGGAACACCGTGTCCGGGTTGAACAGGTGCGGGGATCCGTCGCGGCGCCACTGGTACTCGCCGCCGGTCCAGAGCCGCTCGTGCGCGCGGGCCGCCGCGTCCTCCGGGTAGGCGAAGTCGTGCCTGGCCTGGTTCTCCGCCGACACATCCTCGATGCCGATGCCGCCGAGCTTGGTCTCGGTGCCGGTGAAGTAGGCGTCGACGAACTCCTGGCTGAGGCCCACGGCCTCGAACACCTGGGCGCCCGCGTAGGAGCTGACGGTGGAGATGCCCATCTTGGACATGATCTTCAGGACGCCCTTGCCCAGGGCGTAGATCAGGTTGCGGACGGCCTTCTCCGGCGTGATGCCGGTGATGTAGCCGGTGCGCACGAGGTGCTCGACGGTCTCCATCGCGAGGTACGGGTTCACCGCGGAGGCGCCGTAGCCGATCAGGGTGGCCACGTGGTGCACCTCGCGCACGTCGCCCGCCTCGACGATCAGCCCGACCTTCATCCGGTCCTCACGGCGGATCAGGTGGTGGTGCACGGCGGACACCATCAGCAGGGACGGGATCGGCGCGAGGTCCTTGTTGGAGTCGCGGTCGCTGAGGATGATCAGCTCGGCGCCGGCCTCGATCGCCTCGTCGACCTCGGCGCACATCGCCGCGAGACGCTCCGCGAGCGCGTCGGGGCCGGCCTCGACGTGATACAGGCCCTTGATCGTGGCGCTGGAGCGGTCCGGCAGCACGCGATCGATGTGGCGGAGCTTCGCGAGCTCGTCGTTGTCGATGACCGGGAAGTCGAGCACGATCGTGCGCGCGTGGTCGGCGCCCCAGTCGAGCAGGTTGCGCTCAGGGCCGAGGCCCAGCGCGAGGTTCGTCACGACCTCTTCGCGGATCGCATCGAGCGGCGGGTTCGTGACCTGTGCGAACTGCTGCACGAAGTAGTCGAAGAGCAGCCGAGGGCGCTCAGCGAGCACCGCGATCGGCGCGTCGCTGCCCATGGCGCCGAGCGGCTCGGCGCCGGTCTGGCCCATCGGGGTGAGCAGGATCCGCACCTCCTCCTCGGTGTAGCCGAAGGTGCGCTGGCGGCGGGTGATCGAGGCGACCGGGTGCACGATGTGCTCGCGCTCGGGGAGGTCTGCGAGGCGCACGCGCCCCTCGTCCAGCCACTCCTGCCACGGGTGCAGGGCGGCGAGGTCGCGCTTGACCTCCTCGTCCTCGACGATGCGGCGCTGCGCGGTGTCGACGACGAACATGGTGCCCGGCTGCAGCCGGCCGCGGCGCTTGATCCGCTCCGGGGCGAACTCGAGCACGCCGGTCTCACTGCCGATCACGACGAGACCGTCGGTGGTCTCGGTCCAGCGGCCCGGACGCAGGCCGTTGCGGTCCAAGGTGGCGCCGACGACCGTGCCGTCGGTGAAGATGAGCGCTGCGGGGCCGTCCCACGGCTCCATCTGGTTCGCGTGGTACTCGTAGAACGCGCGCAGGTCGGGGTCGAGGTCGGTCTGACGCTCCCAGGCCGCCGGCACCATCATCATCACGGCGTGCGGCAGGCTGCGCCCGGTCAGCGTCAGCAGTTCGAGCACCTCGTCGAAGGACGCGGAGTCGCTCGCGCCGTCGGTGCAGATCGGCAGCAGCGGGCGGATGTCGCCGAGCAGCTCGGACTCGAGCTGGGACTGCCGCGCGCGCATCCAGTTGCGGTTGCCGCCGACGGTGTTGATCTCGCCGTTGTGCGCGAGCATGCGCAGCGGCTGGGCGAGCGGCCAGGACGGGAACGTGTTGGTCGAGTACCGGGAGTGCACGACCGCGAGCTCGGACGCGAAGCGCTCGTCCTGCAGGTCCGGGTAGAACGGCTCGAGCTGCAGGGTGGTGACCATGCCCTTGTACCCGAGCGTGCGGGCGGACAGGGAGACGAAGTAGGCGTCCAGCTCGTGCCCGGCGCGCTTGCGCAGCCGGTAGGCGATGCGGTCCAGCGCGATGCCGGACAGGGCATCGGTGCCGGCACCGGCGGGGCGCGAGACGAACAGCTGCTCGAACGCGGGGCGCGCCTCGTCCGCGAGCTTGCCCAGGTGCGCGTTGTCGGTCGGCACCTCGCGCCAGCCCAGGACGGTCAGTCCCTCCTGCGCGGCGATCCGCTCGATGCCGGCTTTCTGCGCGCGACGGGCGCCGGAGTCCCGGGGCAGGAACGCGAGGCCCGCGGCGTACTCGCCCACGGGCGGCAGGGCGAAGCCGACGACCTCGCGCAGGAACGCGTCCGGCATCTGGGTGAGGATGCCGGCGCCGTCACCGGTGCCCGCGTCGGATCCGATGGCGCCGCGGTGCTCGAGGTTGCGCAGCGCCTCGAGCGCGAGCGCGATGATGTCGTGACCGGGCTCCCCCCGGAGCGTCGCGACCATGGCCAGACCGCACGCGTCCTTCTCGAACGCGGGGTTGTACATGCCCTGACGGGCCGGGAAGCCCTGACCGGGGCCGGTGCGGGCGGGGTCGCTGAACGAATGGCTCGATGCCATGGCTACCGTCCTCAAGAGAACTGTTGCTCCATGGGACGTCGTCGGCCCGCGTAGCGTGATGGGGGATTTTCGCGGGAGCTCCGGTCGCGCCCTCGGAAGGAGCGACCTCAGCCCGCGGCGGCGGTGCTTGTGGCTGCCTCGGAGTCCGCATGGTCGGCCTCAGGCGCGCTGAGGTCGACGTACTCGGACTGGTCGTCCTGCGATTCTACAACAGCCTTCTTCGGCTGCCGTCCCGGCTGGTAGGCGGACGGCTCGAAGCCGGGGTGACGGCGGGTCTGCACGAACAGGATGACGATGCCGAGCACGACGGCGGCGAGGGCAGCCCACACGTTCGTGCGCAGGCCGAAGTAGATCTCGCTCGGGTCGATCCTGATCGACTCCCAGACCGCACGGCCCGCGCCGTACCAGATCAGGTAGACCGCGAACAGCTTGCCCCACTGCAGGCGCAGCTTGTGGCCGAGCCAGAGCAGCACGAGGCAGCCCAGGGTGTTCCAGATGACTTCGTAGAGGAAGGTCGGGTGGAACAGCGTCCCCGGGGCGAGGCCGGCCGGGAAGGCAGGATTGGTGGACTCGATCTCGAGGCCCCATGGCAGATCCGTGGGCAGGCCGAACAGCTCGTGGTTGAACCAGTTGCCGAAGCGGCCGAACGCCTGCGCGAGGATCAGCCCCGGTGCGAGCGCGTCCGCGAAGGTCGAGAAGCGCACGCCCGTCCACTTGCACCCCAGCCAGGCGCCGATGCCGCCGCCGATGAGGGCGCCGAAGATCGCGATGCCGCCCTCCCAGATCGCCCACACGGAACCGGGCTGGAACGGGTTCCAGGTGTTCGCGCCGGGGCCGAAGTAGAAGCCGGGGTGGGTGAGCACGTGGAAGATGCGCGCGGCGATGATCGCGAGCGGCACGGCGATGATGCAGATGTCCACGACGACCCAGGACTCCGCACCGCGCTTCGTGAGCCGGTGGTTCGTCATGAAGGTCGCCACGATGATCCCTGCGATGATGCAGAGCGCGTAGAAGTGGATCGTGAACGGGCCGACCTGGAACGAGCTGATCGAGGGGCTCGGGATGCTGGCGTGCACGCCGAGGCCGGCGTTCAGGAGCGCGAGGGACATGCGTACGAGTCTACGTCGTCAGCCGATGCTCACCGTGCGCGCGACGTGCCCGTGGCGAGCTCGCGGGTGACCTCGGCGAGACCGTCCACTCCCCCGTCCCTGAGCGCGCGGACCAGCGCGGTGCCGACGATCGCGCCGTCGGCGTACTCGAGCACCCCGGCGATCTGCGCGGCCGTGGAGATCCCGATCCCGACGCAGGCGCGGCCGGCGCCGTGGGCGCGGAGCCGGCCCACCAGGGTCCGTGCCGCCTTGTCCAGTTCGGCCCGCTCACCCGTGATCCCCATCGTGGAGACCGTGTACACGAAGCCCGTCGAGGACGAGCTCACCAACTCGAGCCGGACGTCGGTCGAGGTGGGAGCGGCGAGGAAGATGCGGTCCAGGCCCGTGCGCTCGCTCGCGGCGAGCCACTCGGGCGCGGCCTCCGGCGTGATGTCCGGGGTGATCAACCCCGCGCCGCCGGCGGCGAGCAGATCGTCGGCGTACCGGTCGACGCCGTACTGCAGCACCGGATTCCAGTAGGTCATCACGACGACGGGTGCGTCCACCGCCTCGGTGATCGCCTTCACAGCCGTGAACAGGTCGCGCATCCGGAAGCCGTTCGCGAGGGCGGCCTGGGTGGCCTCCTGGATGATCGCGCCGTCCATCACCGGGTCGCTGTACGGCGGGCCGAGCTCGATGATGTCGACGCCGTTGCGGGCCAGGGCGATGGCCGCGTCGATGCTGGTCTGCAGATCCGGGTAGCCGACCGGGAGGTAGCCGATGAAGGCGCCCCGCCCGTCGTCGTGGGCGCGCTGGATGGCCTCTTCGACCCGGCTCATGCACCGGCTCCGTTCTCGCCGGCGGCTTCGTCGTACAGGCCGAAGTACCGGGCGGCGGTGTCCATGTCCTTGTCGCCGCGGCCGGAGAGGCACACCGCGAGGATCGCGTCGGGACCGAGTTCCTTGCCGATCCGGATCGCGCCGGCCAGGGCGTGCGCGGACTCGATCGCGGGGATGATGCCTTCGGTGCGGCTCAGCAGCCGCAGCGCCTGCATGGCCTCGTCGTCCGTGGCCGGGATGTACTCGGCGCGGCCGATCGCGGCGAGCCAGGAGTGCTCGGGGCCCACGCCGGGGTAGTCCAGGCCCGCGGAGATCGAGTGCGACTCGACCGTCTGCCCGTCCTCGTCCTGCAGCACGTAGGTGCGTGCGCCGTGCAGCACGCCGGGACGGCCGCGCTCGATCGACGCGGCGTGCTTCGGGGTGTCGACGCCGTCGCCGGCCGCCTCCACGCCGTACAGCCGCACGCCCTCGTCGTCCAGGAACGCGTCGAACATGCCGATCGCGTTGGATCCGCCGCCGACACAGGCCAGGACCGCGTCGGGCAGGCGGCCTGCCTCGTCGAGGAGCTGCTGACGCGCCTCCTCGCTGATGATCTTCTGGAAGTCGCGGACCATCGCGGGGAACGGGTGCGGACCTGCGGCGGTGCCGAAGATGTAGTTCGTGGTCTCGACGCTCGCGACCCAGTCGCGGTAGGCGTCGTTGATCGCGTCCTTGAGCGTCCGGGATCCCGTCGTGACGGGCACGACCTCGGCGCCGAGCAGCCGCATGCGGGCGACGTTCAGGGCCTGCCGCTCGGTGTCGACCTCGCCCATGTAGATCGTGCAGTCCAGGCCGAACAGGGCTGCGGCGGTCGCGGTGGCGACGCCGTGCTGTCCGGCGCCCGTCTCGGCGATCACGCGGGTCTTGCCGAGGCGCTTGGTGAGCAGCGCCTGGCCGAGCACGTTGTTGATCTTGTGAGATCCGGTGTGGTTGAGGTCCTCGCGCTTGAGGAAGATCCGCGCGCCGCCGGCGTGCTCGGCGAACCGGGGCACCTCCGTGATCGGCGACGGCCGCCCCGCGTAGGAGTGCAGCAGCTGCGCGAGCTCCGCCTGGAACGCCGGGTCGACGATCGCGGCGTGGTACGCCTCCGTGAGCTCGTCGATCGCGGCGATGAGGGACTCGGGCATGTACCGCCCGCCGAAGTCGCCGAAGAACGGGCCCGGCTGGTCGCGCAGGCTCTGGGTCATGATCCGGCCTCCAGGAACGCGTGCAGGGTGGCGACCGGGTCGCCGGTGACGAGCGCCTCGCCGATCAGCACGGCGTCGGCTCCCGCGGAGCGGTAGTGCGCGACGTCCGCGGGGGTGAGCACGGCGGACTCGGCGATCTTCACGGACGTCGACGGGATCCGCTCCGCGAGCCGGCCGAACAGGTCCCGGTCCAGCTCGAGCGTCTTCAGGTCACGCGCGTTCACGCCGATGAGGTGCGCGCCCAGGTCGATCGCGACCTCGAGCTCCTCGGCGGAGTGCGTCTCGACGAGCGGCGTCATGCCCAGCTCGAGGATGAGCGCGTACAGCCGTTCGAGGTTCTTCCGCTCCAGGCCGGCGACGATGAGCAGCGCGAGGGACGCACCCGCGGCGCGCGCCTCGAACACCTGATACGGCGTGGCGATGAAGTCCTTGCGCAGCACGGGGACGGAGACCGCGGCGGTGACCGCCTCGAGGTCGGCGAGGCTGCCGTGGAAGCGGCGCTCCTCGGTGAGCACGCTGATCGCGGACGCCCCGCCCTGCTCATACAGGGACGCTTGCAGGGCCGGATCCGGGATCTCGGCGAGGGCTCCGCGGGACGGGCTCGCGCGCTTCACCTCGGCGATGATCCGCACGGTGTCGGCGGGCGCCAGCGCGGCGCGGGCGTCGAGGGCCGGGGCCCGGTCGAGTGCGGCGCGCTCCACGAGCGCGAGCGGACGCTCCCCCTCGCGACGGGCCGCGTCCTCGACTGCGCCGGCCGTGAGGTCGGCGAGCACCATCAGTGCGCCTTCGGCTGGTACTTCGGACCCTTCGCGCCGTAACCGGCCTTGGACAGCACCCAGCCCACGATCGCGCCGATCACGATGATCGCGACGCCCACCCACACCACGACCGGGACGTCGAGGAAGAACGCGGTGGTGCCGACGGCGAAGCCGAGCAGCATGACCACCACGGCGGTCCAGGCAGCCGGCGAGTGTCCGTGGCCGGGGTCGGCGATGGGGTTGGTCATGTTCTCCTCCGAGCTGAGTGGGTCACGGCAAGTCTATCGGGATCGCTCCGTCCGCCGTGGCGACGGGCGGAGCGGGCGTCATCAGGTCGGATCGATTCCGCGGCTGAGCTCGTCCCAGCTCTCCACGGCGTCGACGGGGCCCTCCGCGGGCGCACTCGACGTGCGGTAGCGCCGCCCGCCGGACTTCCAGCGCCCGGCGGTGATCAGCGCGAGCGCCCCGCCGAGCAGCAGCAGGATCCAGCCCGCCAGGGCGAGCCAGGGCCAGGGGGTCGCCGAGATCGTCCGGACGACGCCGGCGACCGCGGAGTCCCCGGCGAGGCCGGTCGCCTTGGTGAGCGAGGAGGCCACGGCGTCCAGCGGATGCTGCAGCAGGATCCGCGCGGTCAGCACGGTCATGAGCACGCCGACCGCCAGGCCGATCGCCGCGAACACCCGGCGCATCACCGGGCCGACCAGCGCGAGCGCGGCGGCGAGGGCGAGCGCGGTGAGGCTGAGCGGGGCGAGCACGGGCAGCGCCGCATTGCCGGCCACGTCCAGCTGCTCGCCGCCGTCCGTGCGGGACACCGAGAGCCAGGTCTGGGTCGAGGACAGGATCCCGATCCCACCCGCGAGCAGGATCAGCAGCAGGCTGGTGGACTTGGCACGGCGGATCGGCAGCGCCATCAGCGCCCCGCCTGCTCGGCGTCCTGCTCCGGTGAGGACACGACGGGATCCAGGTCGGTCCCGTCGAAGCACGTGCGGGTGCCGGTGTGGCAGGCCACGCCGATCTGGTCGACGAGCAGCAGCACCGTGTCGCCGTCGCAGTCCAGCCGCGCGCCGTGCACGTGCTGGACGTGGCCGGAGGTGTCGCCCTTGCGCCAGTACTCCTGGCGGGAGCGGGACCAGTAGGTGGCCCGTCCCGTGGTGAGAGTGCGACGCAGCGCCTCCTCGTCGGCCCACGCCATCATGAGCACCTCGAGGGTGTCCCACTGCTGCACGATCACGGGCACCAGGCCCTGGTCGTTGAAGGCGACCTGCGCGAGCTGCGCTTCGAGATCCTGAGTCATCGCACCAGCACCCCCGCTTCGCGCAACGCCGATTTCACGTCGCCGACCGTCAGCTGTCCCGAGTGGAACACGCTCGCCGCGAGCACGGCGTCGGCGCCGGCGTGGATGGCCGGGGCGAAGTCCTCGGCCTTGCCCGCGCCGCCCGAGGCGATCACCGGCACGCTGGAGATCTCGCGCATCAGGCCGGTGAGCTCGAGGTCGAAGCCGTCCTTGGTGCCGTCCGCGTCGATCGAGTTGACCAGCAGCTCGCCGGCGCCGCGTTCGATGGCCTCGCGGGCCCAGTCCAGCGCGTCCAGGTCGGTCTCGGTGCGGCCGCCGTGGGTCGTGACGACGAATCCGGACGCCGTACGCGCGCTGCGCTTCACGTCCAGGGAGAGCACGAGCACCTGGGCGCCGAACCGGTCCGCGATCTCGCCGATCAGCGCGGGACGGGCGATCGCGGCGGAGTTGACCCCGACCTTGTCCGCGCCGACGCCCTGCAGCCTGGCCACGTCCTCGACCGAGCGCACGCCGCCGCCGACCGTGAGCGGCACGAACACCTCCTCCGCGGTGCGCTGCACCACGTCGTAGGTCGTCGACCGCGCATCCACGGTCGCCGTGACGTCGAGGAAGGTGATCTCATCCGCGCCCTGAGCGGCGTAGTGCCGCGCGAGCTCGACCGGATCGCCCATGTCGCGCAGGTTCTCGAAGTTGACGCCCTTCACCACGCGTCCGGCGGCTACGTCCAGGCACGGGATCACGCGGGCGGTGAGCGACATCAGAGCCTCGCCGCGTGGATCGCGGTGACGAGGATCGCCCGCGCGCCCAGCGCGTAGAGCTGGTCCATCACCTGGTTCATGCCGCGGCGCGGGATCATCACGCGCACGGCGACCCAGGCCGGATCGCGCAGCGGCGAGACCGTCGGAGACTCGCGGCCCGGCGCGATCGCCGCTGCCTGCTCGACGAGGTCGGCGGGCAGGTCGTAGTCGAGCAGCACGAAGCGGTGCGCGACCATGACGCCGCGCAGGCGCCGCAGCAGGGTGTCGGTGCCCTCGACGTCGCCGGGACGGCTGATCAGCACGGCCTCGGACTCGATGATGACCGGCCCGAAGATCTCCAGCCCGGCCTGGCGCAGCGTGGTGCCGGTCTCCACGACGTCGGCGATGGCGTCCGCGACGCCCAGCCGCACGGCGGACTCGACCGCGCCGTCCAGCGGCACGAGCTCCGCGCGGACGCCGTGCTCGCGGAGGTAGTCGTCGACGAGCCCCGGATATGCGGAGGCGACCCGGACGCCGTTCAGGTCCTCCAGAGCGTGGAAGCGTCCGGGAGGCGCCGCGAAGCGGAACGTGGAGCGGGCGAAGCCGAGCTGCTCGATCTCGCGCGCGTCGGGGCGGCGCACGTCGCGCAGCAGGTCGCGGCCGGTGATGCCGACGTCCAGCGCGCCCGAGGCGACGTAGGTGGCGATGTCCCGCGGGCGCAGGAAGAAGAACTCGACGTCGTTCTCGGCGTCGACGACATGGAGCGTCTTGGTGTCTCGGCGGCCGGCATATCCGGCTTCGGCGAGCATCTCGGCGGCGGTCTCGGACAGCGATCCCTTGTTCGGGACGGCAATGCGCAGCATGAAAGGTCTTTCGTCAGAAGCGGTCGGGGACGGCTTCACAGATGTCGGTAGACGTTCTCCAGCGTCAGACCTTTGGCGAGCATGAGCACCTGCAGGTGGTACAGCAGCTGCGAGATCTCCTCGGCCGCGGCCTCGTCGCTCTCGTACTCGGCAGCCATCCAGACCTCGGCCGCCTCCTCCACGATCTTCTTGCCGATCGTGTGCACGCCCGCGTCGAGCTCGCGCACCGTCCCGGATCCCTCCGGGCGCTCGGCCGCCTTGCGGCTCAGCTCGGCGAACAGTTCGTCGAAGGTCTTCACCCCTCAAGGCTACCGGCTCGCGCCAGGCCCCGGAGCCGCGTGACGGCGGCCTCCACGTCGTCGGCCCCGTACACCGCGGATCCGGCGACGAAGGTGTCGGCCCCGGCCTGTGCGGCCTGCGCGATCGTCGCGTCGGAGATCCCGCCGTCGACCTGCAGCCACACCCCGGATCCGCGCCGCTTCGCCTCGTCGGCCAGCGCCCGCAGCTTCGGCATGGTCTCCGGCATGAAGCCCTGGCCGCCGAATCCGGGCTCGACGGTCATGACCAGGATCTGGTCGAACTCGTCGAGGATGTCGTACAGCGCTTCTCCCGCCGTCCCCGGTTTGATCGCGATACCGGCGCGCGATCCGATGCCGCGCAGCCGCCGCGCGAGCGCCACCGGATCGGCCGCCGCCTCGAGGTGGAACGTGACGCTCGCCGCGCCCAGCTCGGCGTAGCCCGGCGCCCAGCGGTCCGGGTCGGTGAGCATCAGATGCACGTCGAGCGGGATGGGGCTGGTCGCCTGGATCCGCTCGACCATCTGCGGTCCGAACGTGAGGTTCGGCACGAAATGGTTGTCCATCACGTCGACGTGCGCGAAGTCGGCCGTGGCGATGCGGGCGAGGTCCCGCTGCATGTTCACGAAGTCGGCGGCGAGGATGCTCGGGTTGATCCGGGGAGCACCGGCAAGGGTCTCGGGCAGTGCGGGCATGCGCCCATTATCCCGGTGTCAGCGAGTGCCTAAGCGCTGCCGGTATCGTCCTGGCGGACTCGCGGGTCGCCGAGCGGGATCCGAGCCGGTCCGACCGGCGCCGAGAACCGTTCGCGCAGGCGACGACAGGAGGCCGATGATCAGGCGGAACGACACGGAATCGAACGCGGTGCGCGTTCCCGATCCGACCGTCGGCTTCTGGGTGGCCAAGGCCGCGTCCACCGCCTTCGGCGAAGCGGCTTCCGACTTCTCGATCCGCGTCATGCCGCCGGTCGCCGCCGTGCTGCTGGGCTTCGCACTGTTCGCGATCGCCCTCGTCTGGCAGCTCAGCCGCCGGCGGTACGTGCCGGGCGTGTACTGGTTCACCGTGGCGATGGTCGGGGTGTTCGGGACCATGGCGGCCGACGTCGTGCACGTCGTGCTCGGCCTCCCCTACGCCGTGAGCAGCATCGGCTACGCGGTGGCGCTGGCGGCGGTGTTCCTGCTCTGGTGGCGCACGGAGCGCACGCTGTCGGTGCACGAGGTGCGCACCACGCGGCGCGAGCTGTTCTACTGGGCCGCGGTCGTCGCCACGTTCGCGCTCGGCACCGCCGCGGGCGACCTCGCCGCGGTCGGCCTGCACCTCGGCTACGTCCCGTCGATCCTGCTCTTCGGCGTACTGATCGTGGTGCCGGCGCTCGGCTACCGGTTCCTGCGCTGGAACGCGGTCCTCGCGTTCTGGGCGGCCTACGTCCTCACCCGGCCGCTGGGCGCCTCGGTCGCGGACTGGCTCGGCAAGCCCGTCGCCGAGGGCGGCGTCGGCACCGGATCCGGCTGGGTCGCGCTCGTTTTCGCGGTGGCGATGGCGGGCGTGGTGGCGGTCACGGCGCGGCGGCGCGCGGTCGAACCGACGGAGGCCGTCGCCGGGTAGCGACGGTCCGACGCTCCGGAGCGCGGCTCGGGTCGGCGGATCAGCGGTGCTGGCGGATCAGTGGTCCTGGCGGATCAGTCGCGCTTGCGGATCAGGGAGAGGAACATCGCGTCGGTGCCGTGGCGGTGCGGCCAGAGCTGGGCGTGGCAGGATCCGTTCGCGGGCTCCGGCAGGTCGATCGGGCTCTGCGAGACGGCGCGCAGGGCGTCGCGCGCGTCCAGCTCCTCGAGGTCGGACCTGTCGCGCAGCACCGTCTGCACGACCGCAGCGGTCTCGGCGAGGTGCGGGGAGCAGGTCACGTAGGCGAGGGTCCCGCCCGGGGCGAGCGCTTCGAGCGCGGCCTGCAGCAGCTGCTCCTGCAGGGCGGCGAGTTCGGGGACGTCGGCGGCGGTCTTGCGCCAGCGCGCCTCGGGACGCCGGCGCAGGGCGCCGAGACCGGTGCACGGAGCGTCGACGAGGATCCTGTCGTAGGCGCCGGGACGCTCCGCAGCGAGCTCGCGGCCGTCCCGCTCGGTCACGTCGACGTGCCCCGGCACAGGTGCCACGGCGCGGCGCACCAGTCCTGCCCGCGCGGGGACGACCTCGTTGGCGTCGAGCGTCGCGCCGTGCTGCAGCGCTTCGGCGGCGAGCAGCGCGGTCTTGCCGCCGGGGCCGGCGCACAGGTCGAGCCACCGCTCCCCCGCCCGCACCGGCTGCGCGGCGGCCAGCGCGAGCGCGACGAGCTGCGATCCCTCGTCCTGCACCCGGACCAGGCCGCCGTGTGCGCCCACGACGGATCCGGGGTCGCCGCCGGCGGAGCCGAACGCGGTCGCGGCGTAGCGGCGGCGCGGCTCCTGCGGCTCGGCGAGGCCGGGCAGCGCGATCAGGGTGACCTCCGGTGCGGCGTTGTCCGCGGCCAGCAGCGCCTCGAGCTCGTCCTCGCGCCCCTCCGCGGCGAGGGCCCGGCGGAAGGCGCGGATGATCCACACCGGGTGGGCGAAGCGGAGACCGAGCCGCTCGTCGTCGGAGCGGGCGGCGGCGGTGATCGCGTCGAGCCAGTCGTCGGCGGTGCGCGCGGCGACCTTCCGGAGCACGGCGTTCGCGAACCCGGACGCCCCGCGGCCGGCGGTCAGGGCCACGAGGTTCACGGTCTCGTTCACGGCCGCGTGCGTCGCCACTCGCGTGCCCAGCAGCTGATGCACGCCCAGCCGGAGGGCGTCGAGCACGGGCGGATCGATGCTCGCGAGGTCGCGCCCCGCCGCCTGCGCGATGATCGCGTCATACGTCCCGGACTGTCGTAGCGTGCCGTAGGCGAGCTCCGTGGCGAGGGCGGCATCCGGCCCGGACAGCCCGGCGTCGCGGATCGCCCCCGGCAGCAGCAGGTTGGCGTAGGCGTCGGAGGAGCTCACCGCGCGGATCACGTCGAAGGCGACGCGACGCGCGGGCTGCACGTCCCGGCGCGGCGCGGACCGTCGCCGGGCGGCATCGGAGCCCGCACCGTCGCCGTGCCTCCCGGTGCCGCGCTTCGTCGCGTCGTGTCCGCGCGCGCCGCCGTGCGCTCGGCGGTCCGGCTCGCTCACTTCGCCTCGCCCTGCGTGCGCGGCTCGTCGCCGGGGCCGAGCCTCACCGGCGCGTCCGCAGGAGCCCGCAGCCCGCGGAACCAGTCCGCGGCCGCCATCGCCGGCTTGCCGGCTGGCTGCACGCGGACGAGCAGCAGCGGGTCCGTCGCCGTCCCGACGAGCACGCCGGCCCTGACAGCGCGCAGCTCGCCCGGACGCAGCGGCTCCGCGTCGTGGGCGCGGGCCAGTTCGCGCACCTTCAGGGGCGCGCCATCGATCATGGTGTGCGCACCGGGTTCGGAGGTGACGCCGCGATAGCGGGCGAACACGACGTCCGCGGGTTCGGTCCACTCCAGCAGCCCGTCCGCGAGGCCGAGCTTGGCGGCGTGCGTGGGCTCGCCCTGCTGCGGCACGGGCCGGGCCGCGCCCGACGCGATCGCCGCGACCGCCTCGGCGGTCAGCTCCGCGCCGTCCTCGGCGAGCGAGGCGAGCGCCTCGTCGGCCGTGGCGTCCGCGGGCACGGGGAAGGCCCGCGCCGCGTGCACGTCGCCGGCGTCGAGGTCCTGGACGAGCTGGAACACGGTGGCGCCGAGCTGGGCGTCGCCCGCGATGAGCGCGCGCTGCACGGGCGCGGCCCCGCGCCACATCGGCAGCAGGGAGAAGTGCAGGTTGATCCAGCCGTGCGCCGGCGTGCCCAGCAGCGGCTCGCGCACGAGGCCGCCGTAAGCCACGATCACGCCCAGGTCCGGGCGGAGCGCCGCGATCCTGCCGGTCGCCTCCTCGTCCAGCCTGGCCGCTCGGATCACCGGGATCCCCAGCTCGTCCGCCGTCTGCGCGACCGGCGACGGCGTGAGGATCCGCTTGCGTCCGAGCGGGGCGTCCGGACGGGTCACGACGGCGGCGATCTCGTGATCGGCGGCGAGCCGGCGCAGGGTGGGGACGGCGGCCGCCGGGGTTCCGGCGAAGACGAGGCGCATGAAGGTCCTTCGGAGGGATACGGCACCTGTTCGGACGCGAACAGGCTGTTTCAGAGGTCGGGTTCGGTGACGTCGAGCCTCACCGAGAGCGTAGCCCGTGCGGTGCGGCCCTTGCCTCGGCGCCGGCCCATCGCCGCGGCCACGACGGACGCGCGGAGGGTCTCCGCGACGCGGGTGCCGTCGGCATAGGGGAACCGCACCAGGGCGCGCTCCCGGCCCGTGTCATCGCTCTCGATCGGCACGGGCCCGAGCACGGCGTCCGCGGGCAGCCCCAGCCCGGCGAGGTCGCCCAGGGCGCGTCGCACCGCGTCGCCGGTGCCCTCGAGCTGGGCGACGCGCACGGTCGGCGGCATGCGCAGCGGTGCGCGCTCGGCGAGCTCGGACCGGGCGTAGCCGGCCTGCGACCAGGTGGCCAGCGCCCGGGCGACGGCCCCGTCCACGCCGACCAGGTGGATCGGTGCGTCGGGGGCGGCGAGGGCTGCGGCGTTGGACCACCAGCGCAGGCACGACTCGCCGATCCGCAGCTCCGGCGCCTGCAGCATGCGAGATCCGTCCAGCAGCACCACGGCGCGGTAGCCTCCGTCGGCCTGGGGCTCGGCACCCCGGGTCGCGACGACGAGAGCCGGCCGCGCGTCGACGCGGTCCACCGGATGCGTGCCGTCGGCGACGATGACCCGGATGCCGGGGAAGGCGCGGCCGAGCTCCTCCGCGGTGCGCTCGCTGCCGGACGCGGCGAGGCGCACGCGGTCGCCGCCGCAGGACGGGCACGCCCATGCCCTGGCGCCGCGCCCGCACCAGGCGCAGACCGGGACCGCGCCGCGATGGGCGGCGCCGAGCGGACCGCCGCAGGCGCGGCAGCGCGCCGGGGCGCGGCACGAGGCGCACACCAGCGTCGGTGAGAACCCGGGCCGGGCGACCTGCAGCAGCACGGGCCCGGTGGCCGCAGCCTCCCTCGCGGTGAGGAAGGCGCGCGAGGGCAGCCGCTGTCCGCGGCGGTCGATGTCATCCGGGGAGTCCAGCACTACGCGCGGCAGCACGCGGCGCTCGGCGGTGATCGACCGGATCCAGCCGCCCTCGACGAGGCGCTCGACGTCGGTGGTGCGGGTGTGCCCGGCGAAGAGCAGGGCTGATCCCTCCCGCTCCTGCCGCAGCAGCGCGACGTCGCGCACGTGCACCGCGGGCGCGAGCGGCTCGGAGAGCAGCGAGTCGCCGTCGTCCCACACGGCGATCAGGCCGGCCCGCACGGGGGCGTACCCGGCGGAGCGGTTGCCGACCACGATGCACGGCGCGTCCTCCAGAGTGCGCAGGTAGGCGCGGTAGCGGGCCGGTCCGGGCTGCCGCGAATCCAGCCGCACGATCGACGCTCCCGGAGCGAACAGGTCGAGGGCCGCAATGAGCACGTCCAGGTCGCGGTAGTCGGGCACGATGAGGATCGCAGAAGATCCGTCCGCGAGGGTCTGCGCGGCGGCGGCCGCGAGGAGCCGGGTCCACTCCGGGTGTCCGTCCGGGCCGGGCCGCGGGATCGCCTCGATCGCCGCCCGTTCCCGCTCGGCGATGGTCTCGGCCAGCCCGGCGTAGAGGCCGAGCGTCGCCGCAGTCCCTGGCGCGGGTGCGAACGCCGCGACGCTCCCCTGCGCCTCCGCCCCCGCGGCCAGCCACGCCTTCTCGACCCGCACCTGCCGCTTCGGCACGATCAGCCGCAGCACGTCGGAGGCGCTGCCGGCGGCCCGATCGGCGACCCGGCGCGCGAGCGCGTACAGGCGCTCCGGCAGCACCCGAGCGGCGGACACCACGGTCTCGAGCTCCGCCAGGGTGCGCGTGTCGTCGTGCTCGTCGCCGACATCCACCACGTACGCGTCGATCATCCGGCCGGCGGAGCGCAGCGGGACGCGCACGCGCACACCCGGCACCGCGTCGGCGACGAGCTCGGCCGGTATCGCGTAGTCGAACAGCCGGTCCAGCTGCGGCACCGGCGAGTCCAGCAGGACGCGGGCGATCGGCCGGGGCACGACGACTGCCAGCGGGTCAGAGACCGGCGACGCGGCGCAGGTCCTCGGCGCGGGTGGTCTGCTCCCAGGTGAAGGTCGGCAGCTCGCGGCCGAAGTGGCCGTAGGCCGCGGTCTCGGCGTAGATCGGGCGGAGCAGGTCGAGCTCCTCGATGATGGCCTGCGGGCGCAGATCGAACACCTCGCGGATCGCGCGCGTGATCGTCTCGTCGTCGACCGCGCCGGTGCCGAAGGTCTCGACGTACAGTCCGACGGGCTGGGCGACGCCGATCGCGTAGGCGACCTGCACCTCGAGTCGCTCGGCGAGTCCGGCGGCCACGGCGTTCTTCGCGACCCAGCGCATCGCGTACGCGCCGGAGCGATCGACCTTGGAGGGGTCCTTGCCGCTGAACGCCCCGCCGCCGTGCCGCGCGGCGCCGCCGTAGGTGTCGATGATGATCTTGCGGCCGGTGAGGCCTGCGTCGCCCTTCGGGCCGCCGGTCACGAACGGTCCCGCCGGGTTGATGTAGTGGGTCACCCCGTCCAGGTCGAGCCCGGTCGTTGCGAGCACGGGATCGATCACGTGCTCGCGGATGAGGGCCTTGAGCTCGTCCTGCGAGATCTCGGGGTTGTGCTGGGTGGACAGCACAACCGCGTCGACGGTCTTCGGGGTGTACCCCTCGTAGCCGAGGGTGACCTGGGTCTTGCCGTCCGGGCGCAGGAACGGCAGCGTGCCGTCGCGGCGCACGCGGCTGAGCTGCTCCGCGAGGCGGTGCGCGGTCCATGCCGCCATCGGCATGAGCTGCGGCGTCTCGGTGGTCGCGAAGCCGAACATGATGCCCTGGTCGCCCGCGCCGAGCAGGTCGCGCGGATCCGAGGAGCCGCCCTCCCTGTGCTCGTGCGCCTGGTCCACGCCGCTCGCGATGTCGGCGGACTGCTCCCCCACCGAGACGCTCACGCCGCAGGAGGATCCGTCGAATCCGGTGTCGCTGGACGTGTAGCCGATGCCGTTCACGACCTCGCGCACGATGGTCGGGATGTCGACGTAGCCGGAGGTGCGGATCTCGCCCGCGACGTGCACGAGCCCTGTGGTCACCAGGGTCTCGACGGCGACGCGTGCGCCGGTGTCCACCGCGAGCAGCCCGTCGAGGATCGAGTCGGAGATCTGGTCGCAGATCTTGTCCGGATGTCCTTCGGTGACGGACTCGGACGTGAACAGACGCAGCGCGCTCATCGTGCTCCCTCGGTGTGCGGGGCGGGTGGCCGGGACGGGCGCGTCCCGGACGCGGGCCGGCGGGTGCGCCCCGGCCCAGTATGGACGGAGCCGCCGACATCCGGACGGATGGCGGCGGCTCCGGGAGTCAGCTCACTCCGCGTGGCGGATGCGGAGCTTGTCCTCGTTGATCTCGTGCAGGGCGATGGTGAGCGGCTTGTCCTCGACCGAGGAGTCGACCAGCGGGCCCACGTTGTCGAAGAGGTTGCCCTCGTGCAGGTCGGAGTAGTAGTCGTTGATCTGGCGGGCGCGCTTGGACGCGTAGATCACGAGCTCGTACTTCGACTCGACGCGGTCGAGCAGGTTGTCGATCGGCGGGTCGATGATGCCGTTGTTGTGTCCGGCCATGGAGGACCTCCTGTTTCGGGCGACGCGTTGTCGCGGAGAAGAGCGTGGGCGCTGGATTCGATCGGCTGCTGAGCTCGTCGAAGCTCGCCAGAACGATCAGCGCGCAGAGTCTGAGGTCAATTCTACGACCTCTCGGGCGGCGGTGGCGACGTCCTGGTTCACCACGCGGTAATCGAACTCCCCCTGGGAGGCGAGTTCCACCTTCGCGGTGCGCAGGCGGCGGGCCCGCTCCTCGGCGTCCTCGGTGCCGCGGCCCACCAGCCGCTGCACGAGCTCGTCCCAGGACGGCGGCAGCAGGAACACCAGCGTGGCGGACGGATCCGCGGCGCGCACCTGGCGCGCTCCCTGCAGGTCGATCTCCAGCAGCACCGTCCTGCCCTCGGCCAGCGCGCGCTCGATCGGCCTCCGCGGCGTCCCGTACCGGAACTTGTTGTGCACGGTGGCGTGCTCGAGCAGCTCGTCCTCGGCGATCATGCGGTCGAACTCGGCGTCGTCGACGAAGAAGTAGTGCACGCCGTCCTGCTCCCCCGGGCGCGGCGCGCGAGTGGTCGCGGACACGGACAGGTGGATCTGCGGGTGATGCGCGCGGATGTGCGCGGCGACCGTGCCCTTGCCGACCGCCGTGGGACCGGCGAGGACGAGCAGCCTGCTGCGACCCGCCCGCGGCGCGGGGAGCGGGAAGCGCGCGTCCAGCCACGTGCGCAGTGCCTGGCTCTGCCGCACGCCGAGGCCGCCCAGACGCTTGACCGGGGAGATCTGCAGCTCGGCGAGGATCCGGTCCCGCTTGCCCGCGCCGATCGCGGGAAGTGCGGTCAGGAAGTCCGGCACGCGCAGGGAGCCGGCCGTGGAGTCGGCATCGGCCAGCGCCGCCTCGAGCACGTCCTGCGGGGCGACCACGCGCATGCTCAGGTCGCGTTTGAGCGAGGCCCTCGCACGGCGGCGTTCGACCGCACGGCGCGCCGCGGCGGCACGATCGACCTCGGGGACCGCGCGCTTCGCCGGTTCAACCACCCATGACCTCCTGGTAGCGCGCGGCGCGCTCGTCGATCGTCGCTGCGATCCGGTCCGGACCCGCGGACAGGATGCTCCGGCTCTCGGAAGCCAGGACGTTACCTGCCAGCGTACCGAATCTGGTGCGCAGATCCTCCGGAGTCGCGCCCTGCGCCCCGAATCCGGGCGCGAGCAGCGGCACCGTCCGCAGCGTGTCGTCGTCGAGGGCGAATCCGGCGCGGTCGATCGTCGCGCCGACGACCAGCCCGACCGAGCCCAGTGCCCCGGCGTTCGCATCCAGCGCGGTCACGTCGCGGGTCACGCGCAGCGCGACCGTCTCCCCTGCCTCCGCGGCGCCGGCCCGCTGCACGAGATCCTGTTGCACGAGGGCCTGCTGCAGTGACGCACCCTCGGGGTTGCTCGTCGCCGCGAGCACGAACACGCCCTTGCCCGCGGGCAGCGCGCGGGTGATCGCCTCGGCGAGCGACCCGCCGCCGAGGTAGGGGCTGACGGTCAGCGCGTCCGACTCGAGCGGCGCGCCCGGTTCCAGCCAGGCCTGCGCGTAGCCGGTCATCGTGGTGCCGATGTCGCCGCGCTTGGCGTCAGCGACCACGAGCAGCCCGGCCGCGCGGGCCGCCGCGATCACGTCCTCGAGCGCCGCGAACCCGCGGGATCCGAAGCGCTCGAAGAACGACACCTGGGGCTTCACGATCCCGGCCCGCCCCGCAGCCGCGTCGACGACCGTCAGGCCGAACGAGCGCACGCCGTCCGCGGTCTGCGGCAGACCCCAGGCGTCCAGCAGCGCCTGGTGCGGATCGATGCCCACGCACAGCGGTCCGCGCGCATCCAGCGCCGCGCGGAGCCGCTCCCCGAACGAGGCGGTCACACCCGTTCCGCCCTGTCCTGCGCGTACTCCTGCAGGCTTCGCACGGCGAAGCCCCTGTCCGCCGCGTCCATCCCGCTCACCGCGGCGCCGAGCGTCGCGATCGTGGTGAACAGGGCCTTGTCCGCGGCGACCGCGGCGGCCCGGATCTCGTAACCGTCGGCGCGCGCCGCACCGCCCGAGGGCGTGTTCACGATGATGTCGATCTCGCCGCGGTCGATCAGGTCGACGATGTTCGTCTCGCCGTTGTCCTGCGTCTCGCTGTACTTCTCCACGACCGTCACCGGGATGCCGTTGCGGGAGAGGATCTCGGCCGTGCCGACGGTCGCGACGACCGTGAAGCCGAGCTGGTGCAGCCGGTGCGCGGGCAGGATCACGGCGCGCTTGTCGGCGTCCGCGACCGAGATGAACACGGTGCCGGACGTCGGCGTGCCGCCGTAGGCCGCGGCCTGGCTCTTCGCGAACGCGGTCGGGAAGTCGCGGTCGATGCCCATGACCTCGCCGGTGGAGCGCATCTCCGGCCCGAGCACGGAGTCGACGATCCGGCCGTCGGCGGTGCGGAACCGCTTGAAGGGCAGCACGGCCTCCTTGACCGAGACCGGCGAGTCGAGCGGCACGCGGGATCCGTCCACGGGCGGGAGCAGGCCCTCGTCCTTGAGCTGGGCGATGGTCGACCCGGACAGGATCCGGCTCGCGGCCTTCGCCAGCGGGATGCCGAGCGCCTTCGACACGAACGGCACCGTGCGGCTCGCCCGGGGGTTCGCCTCGATCACGTAGAGCACGCCGGCGCTGATCGCGAACTGCACGTTCAACAGGCCACGCACGCCCACGCCCTCGGCGATCGCGAGGGTCGCCTCGCGCACCCGATCGATGTCGGTGCGCCCGAGCGACACCGGGGGCAGGGTGCAGCTCGAGTCGCCGGAGTGGATGCCGGCCTCCTCGAGGTGCTCCATGACGCCGCCGACGTACAGCTCCTCGCCGTCGTACAGCGCGTCCACGTCGATCTCGATCGCGTCGTCGAGGAAGCGGTCCACGAGCAGCGGCTTGCCCTCCTCGATGATCACCTCGCCCGCGGTGCGCACGAAGTAGTCCCGCAGCGCCGGGGTGTCGTAGACGATCTCCATGCCGCGGCCGCCGAGCACGAAGCTCGGGCGCACGAGCACCGGGTAGCCGATCTCCTCCGCGATCGCGACCGCGCCGTCCACGTCGATCGCCGTGCCGTTGCGCGGCGCGACCAGGCCGGCGGCATCGAGCAGCCGGGAGAACAGCTCGCGCTCCTCGGCCAGGTCGATCGCCTCGGGGCTCGTGCCGAGCACCGTGTAGCCGGCGGCCTCGATGCCCTTGGCGAGGCCCAGCGGCGTCTGCCCGCCGAGCTGGCAGACGACGCCGAGGATCTCGCCGGACTGCGCCTCGGCGTGCAGCACCTCGAGCACGTCCTCGAGCGTGAGCGGCTCGAAGTACAGCCGGTCGCTCGTGTCGTAGTCGGTGGACACCGTCTCCGGGTTGCAATTGACCATGACGGTCTCGAAGCCCGCGTCCGAGAGCGCGAACGACGCGTGCACGCAGGAGTAGTCGAACTCGACGCCCTGCCCGATGCGGTTCGGGCCGGATCCGATGATCACGACCTTGGTCCGGTCGCTGGGCTGCACCTCGGTCTCGCTGTCGTAGCTCGAGTAGTGGTACGGCGTGAGCGCCGGGAACTCGCCTGCGCAGGTGTCCACGGTCTTGTAGACCGGGCGGATCCCGAGCCCGTGCCGGACTCCGCGCACCTCGGCCTCGGTGAATCCGCGCAGCTCGGCGAACTGGGCGTCGGAGAACCCGTGGTCCTTGCCGAGCCGGATCGTGTCGGCGTCGAGCTCGGCCGCGGTGCGGATCTGCTCCGCCACCTCGTTGATGAGCACCATCTGGTCGAGGAACCACGGGTCGATCGCGGTCGCGTCGAAGGCCTGCTCGACCGTGGCGCCCTTGCGGAGCGCCTGCTGCACGGTCACGATGCGCCCGTCGGTCGGAGTCTTCGAGATCGCCAGCAGCTCCTCCACGGTGCGCGGCTCGTCGCCCCAGTGGAACGAGGATCCGCGCTTCTCGAGCGAACGGAGCGCCTTCTGCAGCGCCGTCGTGTAGTTGCGGCCGATCGCCATCGCCTCGCCGACCGACTTCATGGTCGTGGTGAGCGTCGCGTCGGCGGCGGGGAACTTCTCGAACGCGAACCGCGGCGCCTTGACCACGACGTAGTCGAGCGTGGGCTCGAAGCTCGCCGGGGTGACTCCGGTGATGTCGTTCGGGATCTCGTCCAGGCGGTAGCCGAGGGCGAGCTTCGCGGCGAGCTTGGCGATCGGGAAGCCGGTCGCCTTCGACGCCAGCGCCGACGAGCGCGAGACGCGCGGGTTCATCTCGATGACGATGATCCGGCCGTTCTCGGGGTCCACCGCGAACTGGATGTTGCAGCCGCCGGTGTCCACGCCGACCGCGCGGATGATGTCGATCCCGATGTCGCGCAGCTTCTGGTATTCGCGGTCGGTGAGGGTGAGCGCCGGGGCGACCGTGATCGAGTCGCCGGTGTGCACGCCGACCGGGTCGACGTTCTCGATCGAGCAGACCACGACCGTGTTGTCGGCGGTGTCGCGCATGAGCTCGAGCTCGTACTCCTTCCAGCCGAGGATCGACTCCTCCAGGAGCACCTCGGTGGTGGGCGAGTCGTGCAGGCCTGCCCCGCCGATGCGGCGCAGATCCGCCTCGTCGTACGCGAAGCCGGATCCGAGCCCGCCCATCGTGAAGGAGGGGCGGACGACCAGGGGGTAGCCGAGCTTCTCGGCGCCGGCCAGCAGTTCGTCCATCGTGTGGCAGATCACCGACGCGGCGACGTCGGCGCCCGCGTCGAGCACGAGCTGCTTGAAGATCTGCCGGTCCTCGCCCTTGCGGATGGCTTCGACCTTGGCGCCGATGAGCTCGACGCCGTACTTGTCCAGGATGCCGCGCTCGTGCAGCGCCATGGCGGCGTTCAGCGCCGTCTGGCCGCCCAGGGTCGGCAGGATCGCGTCCGGCTTCTCCTTGGCGATGATCGTCTCGATGACCTCGGGGGTGATCGGCTCGATGTACGTCGCGTCCGCGAAGTCGGGGTCGGTCATGATCGTGGCCGGGTTGGAGTTCACCAGGATGACCCGGACGCCCTCCTCGCGGAGCACGCGGCAGGCCTGGGTGCCGGAATAATCGAACTCGCAGGCCTGACCGATGACGATCGGGCCGGATCCGATGACGAGGACGGAGTTGATGTCGTCGCGCTTGGGCATTACTTCTGGTTCTCCTGAGTCGGTCCCTGAGCTTGTCGAAGGGCGAGGTGGGCGACGACGACGTCGCGGAAACGGTCGAAGAGGTAGTTGGCGTCGTGCGGACCGGCGGCGGCCTCGGGGTGGTACTGCACCGAGAACGCCGGGATGTCGAGCGCGCGCAGGCCCTCGACCACCTGGTCGTTGAGACCGACGTGGCTGACCTCGACCTGGCCGTATCCGTTGGGGCTGTCGAAGGATCCCTCGATCGGCGCCTCGACCGCGAAGCCGTGGTTGTGCGCGGTGATCTCGACCCGGCCGGTGGCCTTGTCCAGCACCGGCTGGTTGATGCCGCGGTGACCGAAGGTGAGCTTGTAGGTGCCGAGGCCGAGTGCGCGGCCGAACAGCTGGTTTCCGAAGCAGATGCCGAAGTAGGGCAGGCCGGCGTCGAGCACCTCGCGGAGCACGGCGACCTGCGCGTCCGACGCGGAGGGGTCGCCGGGGCCGTTCGAGTAGAACACGGCGACCGGGTCGATCGCGGCGATGTCGGTGAACGTGGAGGACTGCGGCAGCACGTGCACGTCGAACCCGCGGGCGGCGAGGTTGTCGAGTGTCGACTGCTTGACCCCGAGGTCGAGCACGGCCAGGTTGCCAATCCGCTCCCCCGTCGCGGGCGTGACCTCGGCGGCGGCGACCGAGACCTGCGCGGACAGGTTCTGCCCGGCCATCTCGGGGGCCTCGGTGACGCGGCGCAGCTGCTCCTCGGCGTCCAGCGCGGCGTCGGCCCCGGAGAAGATGCCGCCGCGCATGGATCCTCCCGAGCGGATGTGCCGGGTGATCGCGCGGGTGTCGATCCCGCTGATCCCGACGATGCCGTCGCGCACGAGCGTGTCGTCGAGCGAGCTGGTCGCGCGCCAGTTCGACACGACGCGCGAGGGGTCGCGCACGATGTAGCCGGCGACCCAGATGCGGCGGGACTCCGGGTCCTCGTCGTTCATGCCGGTGTTGCCGATGTGCGGCGCGGTCTGCAGCACGATCTGGCCGGCGTAGGACGGATCGGTGAGGGTCTCCTGGTAACCGGACATGCCGGTGGCGAAGACGACCTCGCCGAGAGTGGTGCCGCGGGCGCCGTACGCCCGTCCGGTGTGGCGGGTGCCGTCCTCGAGGACGAGCACGGCGGGTTCGTGGGCGGAGGAGGTCATGCGGATGCTCCAGTCTCGGAATCAGCGCAGAGGCGCTGCAGGTCGGTGAGCGCGGCGCCTGCGGCATCGGTGTTGCCCAGGTCGCCGGTGATGCGGAGGTAGCTGTCCACGACGGTGCCGTCGTCGGTGCGCCAGGCCAGGCGGATGAGGCCGCCGGGCTCGACGACGCGGTCGATCGTGACGGTGGCGCGGTCCGCCGCGATCAGGCGCGAGGAGGCCAGGAACACCGTCGGCGAGCCGTCCAGGCTGAGCGCGGCGCCGCGGTCCGTGATGGTCAGCTCGCCTCGGGCGCGGTACACGAGCGGCCGGACGGCGAGACGCTCCAGGGAATGGTCGTGCTTCGTCGTCGCGACGTACAGGGTGTCGTAGCGGGTGAGGACCTCGGCGTGCTCCGGCACGCCGAGCGGGGCGACGAGGCCGGAGTCCCGGCGCAGCCGTGCGCGCCAGGCGAGCACGCCGGCGAGGATCAGGAACACCGCCACGACGAGGACGATGGCTCCGGCGATCTGCTGGCTCATGCGCTGAGCTCCGCGAGCTCGCCGTCTTCGAGCGTGACGTAGCCGCGGTGCACGGTCCAGAGGACCTTGCCGGGCAGCTCCCGCCCGAGGTACGGCGAGTTGGCGCTCTGCCCGTGCAGGTCGGCCTCGGCGAACACGCCCTGCGCGTCGGCGTCGTACAGGGTGAACTCCGCCGGCTGCCCCGCGGCGATCGGCGTGCCGTGTCCGGCGAGGGATCCGATCCGTGCGGGGTTGGCGCTCATGACGCGGGCGACGTCGTCCCAGCCGAGCAGCCCGGTCTGCACCATGCTCTGGTGAACGACGCGCAGCGCGCTCTCCAGGCCGACCATGCCGTTCGCGGCGGCCTGCCACTCGCAGGCCTTCGCCTCGCTGGGATGCGGCGCGTGGTCGGTCGCGACGATGTCGATCGTGCCGTCGGCGAGGCCCTCGCGCACCGCGAGGACGTCCTCCTGGGTGCGCAGCGGGGGGTTGACCTTGAACCGCGCGTCGTAGCCGCGGGCGAGCTCGTCGGTCAGCAGCAGGTGGTGCGGCGTGACCTCGGCGGTCACCCGCACACCGCGCTTCTTGGCCCAGCGGATCAGCTCGACCGAGCCCGCGGTGGACAGGTGGCAGACGTGCAGGCGGGATCCGACGTGCTCGGCGAGCAGGATGTCGCGCGCGATGATCGACTCCTCGGCGACCGCGGGCCAGCCCGTGAGTCCGAGTTCGGCCGAGACCGAGCCCTCGTTCAGCTGGGCGCCCTCGGTGAGGCGCGGATCCTGTGCGTGCTGCGCGATGACGCCGTCGAACGCCTTCACGTACTCGAGCGCGCGGCGCATGATGAGCGGGTCCCACACGCAGAAGCCGTCGTCGCTGAAGACGCGCACCTGCGCCCGGGAGGAGGCCATGGCGCCGAGCTCGGCGAGCCGCTCGCCCTTCTGCCCGACCGTGACCGCGCCGATGGGCTGGACCGTGGCGTAGCCGGCGGCCTCGCCGAGCGCGAGCTCCTGCTCGACCACGCCGGCGGAGTCCGCGACGGGCGAGGTGTTCGGCATCGCGAACACGGCCGTGAACCCGCCTGCGGCCGCGGCGCGGGTGCCGGACAGCACGGTCTCGCTGGCCTCGTATCCGGGTTCGCGCAGGTGCGTGTGCAGGTCGACGAGGCCGGGCAGCGCGACCAGGCCGTCCGCGTCGATGACGCGAGCGCCGGTGCGGCCGATGCCGGATCCGACCTCGGCGATGACGCCGTCGCGGACCAGGATGTCCGCGGAATCGGCGCCGAGGACCCTGGCGCCTCGGATGAGCAGGCTCTCGGTCATCGGTCTCCTCGATTCATGTCGTCGTCCGTCCGGTCCCCGGTCAGCAGCAGGTACAGCGCCGCCATGCGCACCGAGACGCCGTTCGCGACCTGCTCGAGCACGGTGGAGCGGGCGGAGTCGGCGGCCTCGGAGGAGATCTCCAGGCCGCGGTTCATGGGGCCGGGGTGCATCACGATCGTATCGTCGGGCAGGCGCCGCAACCGCGCCGCGTCCAGCCCCCAGCGCCGGGTGTACTCGCGCTCGCTCGGGAAGAACGCGGCGTGCATGCGCTCCAGCTGGATGCGCAGCATCATCACGGCGTCCGGCTCCTCCGCGAGGGCGTCGTCGAGGTCGTACAGCACGCGCACCGGCCACGCGCTCACGTCCTGCGGGATCAGGGTCGGCGGCGTGACCAGGATCACGTCCGCGCCGAGGGAGGCCAGCAGCCATACGTTGGAGCGGGCGACCCGGGAGTGCAGCACGTCGCCGACGATCACGACGCGGAGCCCGGTGAGGTCGCGCCCGCGGCTGTCGCCGCCGAAGCGGCGCTTGCGGATCGTGTAGGCGTCGAGCAGCGCCTGGGTGGGGTGCTCGTGCGTGCCGTCGCCGGCGTTCACGACGCCGGCGGAGATCCAGCCGCTGGTCGCCAGGGTGCGCGGGGCGCCCGAGGCCGGATGGCGGACGACGACCGCGTCGGCGCCGATCGCCTCGAGCGTCTGCGCGGTGTCCTTCAGGCTCTCGCCCTTCGAGACGCTCGATCCCTTGGCCGCGAAGTTGATGACGTCGGCAGAGAGCCGCTTGGCGGCGGCCTCGAACGAGATCCTGGTGCGGGTGGAGTCCTCGAAGAACAGGTTCACCACGGTCTTGCCGCGCAGCGTCGGCAGCTTCTTGACCTCGCGGGACTGGGTGTCCGCCATGTCCTCGGCGACGTCGAGGATCCGCAGCGCGTCCTCCCGGGCGAGGGTGCGGGTGTCGAGCAGGTGCCTCATGCGCCGCCCCCTTCGACCGCGACGCCGCCTTCGATCGAGACGACGTCCTCGCCGTCGTCCTCGCGCAGGTGCACGTTCACGCGCTCCTGGCGGGAGGAGGGGATGTTCTTGCCGACGAAGTCGGGGCGGATCGGCAGCTCGCGGTGACCGCGGTCGACGAGGATCGCGAGCCGCACCGCGGACGGGCGCCCGATGGACTGCAGCGCGTCGAGTGCGGCCCGGATGCTGCGGCCGGAGAACAGCACGTCGTCGACGAGGACGACGGTCTTGCCGTCGATGCCCGCCGCCGGGATGTCGGTGCGATGCGGGGACCGGGTCGGGTGCTTGGCCAGATCGTCGCGGAACAGCGTCACGTCGAGGGATCCGACCGGGACCGCGGTCTGCGCGATCTCGCTGATCAGCAGGCCCAGGCGCTGCGCGAGCGGGACGCCGCGGGTGGGGATGCCCAGGAGGACCAGATCCTCTGCGCCTCGGTTGGATTCGAGGATCTCGTGGGCGATGCGCGTCAAAGCGCGCCTGATGTCGGCTTCCTGCAGCACGATGCGTGCGCTCATCCGCCGGCTCCCTTCTCCGCCTCACGGGACGGTGTTAAAGGTTGCTTCTGAGGTATCGCTTCAGTCTACCGGGTGTGCTCAGGCGCCGACGACGGCGACGCCGTATTCGCGGGCGGCGTCGGCCAGGCGCCGGTCGAATGTCGCCAAGGTTGCGCCGCGCTCGATCGCGGTCGACAGGACATAGGCATCGGGGAGCTTCAACCGTGTCTCGGCGCAAAGCCTCGCCACACGCACGGGCTCATCAAGAAGCGACAAGTGTCGTTCCACACCCAACCGGGCGACGTCCCGCATCGCCTCATCCTCGCGGCCCTCGCGCACGGGCCACACCAGCGTCTCCGCCAACGTCACCGAGTGCAAGACCAGATCCTCTTCGGTGTCGAGGATGTCCAACGACTGATCCGCGTGAGCGTGGTCGGGGGTCCAGAACGCGATGATCACAGTCGCATCGAGGACGATCACTCCGGCCAGTCCCTCCGGAGTTCTTCAAGGTAGCCAGGCGGGTAGGCGTATTTCCCACGGGTCTCTTCCAGTACCTTCCGACGTTCGGCGCGCCTTGCAGCGCGCTTCGCCGCAAGTGTTTCGCTCCCCGCCTCCGCGAGCCGCGCGACGAGTTCGGACCGAGACGCACCCGGCCATTCCTTGGCCGCCAATTCGAGCCCCGCGGCGAGCTCGGGCGTCTGCGTCACCTGGATCCGCGGCAGTGTCGTCGCCATGGAACGAGTGTACCGCTTATCGTTCACGTGGTACAGCAGGGAATCGGCCGCGGACCACGACGCGCGCGCTCCTCCGGAGCTCGCATCCCCGCCCCACGCGTCCGAGGCAAAGCTCGCTTCGTCCGGTCCGGCGGAAGTGCGACCATGTCGGGATGCGACATGGATACACCAATCGAACCGATCGCGAACCGGTCGGCGTCCGGAAGATCTATGAGGGCCCGGGCGCTGCGCGTCGGCAAGCCGCGGAGCTCCGCGCGTTGGTGGGCCTCGTCGGCTACTTCCCCGTGCCGCAACTCATCACCGAGGATGCGACCTCTCTCACCACGGCGTTCGTCGACGGAGAGCACGGTCAGGACCTGATCGAGGCCGGAAACGCCGCTGACGTGCTGACGGAGTGCGGCAGGGTGCTGCACCGACTTCACACGCTGGACCCGCGCCTGATCGACGCATCCGCGGCGACGAACCAGACGATACGACATGGTGATTTCGGGCCGAACAACATCCTCTTCGATTCGGGCGGGCTCACCGCCGTCGCGGTCCTCGACTGGGAGTTCAGCGGGATCGGCGACCCGATCGCCGATATCGCATGGTGCGAGTGGATCGTGCGCATGCATCACCCCGACGCCGTGCACCACCTGGACCGGTTCTTCGATGCCTACGGGCGCCGGCCGCCGTGGGCGGACCGACAGCAGGAGATGCTGCGCCGATGTCATTGGCTCGAGCAGTTCGCCCGCTCCGCGCTCCCCGATGGCGGCGGCGCGAGGGAATGGCGACGCCGCCGTCGGATCGTCAGCGCCTGGACCGAATAGCGCCGTCCCGCCTAGTTGCCTGGGTCAGGAGGCTTCGCTGAGGGCTGCCTCTGTGACCGGGTCGAGCTGCTTCGCACGGATCGGGTGACCGCTCGTGGACAGGCAGCGACCGGTGTTCAGATCCCACTTCCAGTCGTGCATGCTACACGTGAGCACGCCGTCCTCGTCGACCTTGCCGGTCTTGGTGAGGTCGGCCCGGAGGTGCGGGCAGCGACGCTGCACGACCCAGTCGCCGACGACCGCGTCCTCGGTCTGGTCGGTCTGCTCCTGGTACCAGTTCTCGACGTACTCGATGCGGTCGGTCGAGAGGCACTTCAGGAACGTCGTGAGGAACTCGTTGAACTTGCCGCTGCGGCCCACGCTGAACTGCATGGACAGGAAGATCGAGTTCGACCAGTCGATCTCGTGGTCGCGGATGTTCGTGGAGACCAGGTCGGCGGGGATCGTGTACCAGTAGATGCACTCCTCCCCCGCGTACTCGCGGACCTTCGCGCGCGGGAAGTCGACCACCATGTCGAGCTCGCCGATCCGGAAGCGCACGTTGCCGCCGACGCCGAGCCGGATCGTGCGGGACTTCTTCAGCAGCGGCTCCCACCACTCCTTGAGCGCCTGCAGGATCTCGTCGGCGGGCAGTACAGGGGCGCGGCGGGCCTCCTCGTCGCGCAGCTCCTGCTGCCGGCTCGCGCGCTGCTCCTCGAGGTACTCCCACTTCTCGTCGAAGATGTGGTCGATCTCGGCCTGGGTGTAGAGCGACTGGCTCACCAGCAGTTCGCCGTGGTTCACCTGGACGACCGTGCCGGGGATGAACAGCTGCCCGTCGTACTGCGGCGCCTCCTGCTTCAGCCGGGCGAGGAACTGCCTCTGGTCGGTGAAGATCGCGTCGCCCTCGCGGCCCTCGCCGTTGTAGCGGAACAGCTCGTCGCGCAGGAACATCGGCGGACCGGCCATCGGGAAGACGTGCGGAGCGTCGACCTTCTCGATGTAGTACATCGCGCGCTTGTGCTGCGCCTCGCGCTTGAGCTGGGCGAAGTTCTGCTTGGCGTCCTGCGGCAGGTCGTAGACCATGGGCCACCAGATCGCGCCGGACACCTGGGTGAAGTAGACGTCGGGCTTGCCGAACGCGAGCAGCTTCTCGAGGTCGAGCGGGTGCGAGTCGTTCTGGTTCAGCACCGAGGCGGTGCCGTCGTCCACGCTCAGCGAGGAGTCGCCGACCGGACCGTCGCTGGGCGCTCGGAGCGGCGTGATCATGATCTTGAGCTCGCCGCGCTCGATCACCTGCCCGGCGGGGGCATAGGTGATGTTCTCGTAGCCGAGCGCGCGGAGATCCTGCTCGAGTTCGTCCGTGACGTACTCCGGCAGCAGCACCTCGATCGTCTTCGGGATGTACCTCTCCAGCAGGCGCGCATCGAAGTGGTCGCGGTGCCGATGCGAGATGTAGAGGAAGTCGGCTTCGCGTCCGAAACGCTCCCAGTCCAGGCCGCGGTTGTCGGGGAACGGGAACCAGGATCCGAAGAACGACGGTCCGAGAACCGGGTCGCAGATGATCGAGCCGCCCTTCGTCTCGATGAACATCCCGGCGTGACCGAGTCCCGTGATCCGCATGCGTCTTCCTCCCGTGTGGACCCGTCGATTCTACCGGGGCCGCCCTGGACGGGCCCGGAGCGCGCCCGTGCATGCCCGGAACACCGTGCGTTCAGCCGAGCAGCTCGCGGATGTCGTCGGCCGTGAGCGACTGGGCGAACAGGTCCTCGTCGTCGAGCACGGCCGAGGCGAGCCTCGCCTTGCGCTGCTGCAGGGCGAGGACCTTCTCCTCGATCGTGTCGGCCGCGATCATCCGATACACGAACACGCGGTTCTGCTGCCCGATGCGGTGCGCGCGGTCCGCCGCCTGGGCCTCGGCGGCGGGGTTCCACCACGGGTCGAGCAGGAACACGTAGTCGGCCTCGGTGAGCGTGAGGCCCGTGCCGCCGGCCTTCAGGCTGAGCAGGAACGCGTCCTGGTCGCCGTCCCGGAAGCTCTGCACGACCTCGTCGCGCCGTCGGGTGGATCCGTCCAGGTAGGAGACGTTCAGGCCCGCGCGTTCCAGGCGTTCCGCGGCGAGGCCGAGGAACGACGTGAACTGGCTGAACACGAGCGCGCGGTGCCCCTCCGCGCGCAGCTCCACGATCCGCTCGACGAGCTCCTCGAGCTTGCGCGACGCGATGTCCGCGTCGTCCGGATCGATGAGCCCCGGCGACAGGCTGAGCATGCGCAGCATGGTCAGCGAGCGGAACACGATGAAGCGGTTGCGGTCCAGCTCCGGCAGCAGACCGAGGATCTTCTGCCGCTCACGCTGCAGCACCGTGTCGTAGCGCAGCCGATGCGTGGGGCCGAGCTCGATCCGAAGCACCTGCTCCTGCCGGTCCGGAAGCTCGGGCGCGACGAGCTCCTTGGTGCGGCGGATCAGGAACGGGCGGATCCGCCGGCGCAGCAGCTCGATCCGCCCCCGCCGGTACGGCGCCCCCTCGGCGTTCTCCGGGACCTTGCCCTGCTCGATCGGCTGGATGAAGTCCTCGCGGAACCGGCGGGCCGAGGGGAACAGCCCCGGTGAGGTGAGGCTGAGGATCGCCCAGAGCTCGGCGAGGCCGTTCTCCAGCGGCGTCCCGGTCGCCGCGTACACCGCCCCCGCGTCGAGCGCGGCGACCGCCTGATGCTGCCTGGTGGCCGGATTCTTCACCTGCTGGGCCTCGTCCAGGATCACCGCCGACCATGGGTGGGCTGCGAACTCGTCGGCGTCCAGCCGCAGCACCGTGTAGGAGGTGAGCACGACGTCAGCGCCGAGGCTGTGCGCGTCCAGCGCGACGCCGTGCGCGTCCCTGGTGCGGTCGGCGACGACGACCCGCAGGCCCGGCGCGAACCGCTCCGCCTCGCGCTGCCACACCGGCAGGACCGAGGTGGGCGCGACCACGAGCCAGGGCGGGCGGGCGTCCCCGGCGGTACCGTGCTGCGCCGGCTCGCCGTCCCGGGCGTGCACGATGAGCGCGAGCAGCTGGAGGGTCTTGCCGAGTCCCATGTCGTCCGCGAGGATCGCGCCGAGCCGGTGCCGCCAGAGGCGGGCGAGCCGGGTGAGTCCCTCGCGCTGATAGGGGCGCAGCTCGGCTGTGACCCCGGCGGGGACCGGAACCGGATCGGCCGCAGGATCCGCCCGCAGTTCCTCGACGGCGGCGCGCCAGGTCTGCGCCGGGACCGCCTCGTCGGCGAGATCCTCGAAGTCCTCCCAGAGCGTGAGGTGCGTGCGCGGGAGACGTGGCGCGGTGTCCCACTCCGCGAGGTCGGCGGCCTCGTCGAGCAGCTCCTTGAGCCGGTCGAACGCCGGGTGCTTCAGCGAGAACCAGGTGTCGTCGACGAGCTTGAGCTTGCCCTGCCGCAGAGCCAGCGCGCGGAAGAGCGGCTCGAACGGGATGCTACGCCCCTCGATCCGGACGATCACCCCGAGGTCGAACCAGTCCGGGTCCGTGCTCTCCACCAGGTTCACCGTGATCTGCGGCTCTCCAGTGAGCTCCTGATAGCTGCGCGGCGTGCCGGTGACCTCGATCGCGATCCCGTGCTCTTCCAGCGTCGGGACCCGGTGCGACACGAACTCCGCGGCGTCCGCGTCGCGGAACTCGCCGGTGAGCGCGATCGGCAGCCCGGTGACCTCGGTCCACGCCGCGAGCACGGCGGGACGGCGCTCTGCCTCCACGGCGGCGTCGCGCATCACGGCGGCGGCCGGCTGATCGTCCAGGGGGAAGCGCGCGTAGCCCGGATAGTCCCAGAGCAGCCGATAGCCGACCACGTCCGCCGGCCGGTACTCCACGACCAGGAGCGGACGCGGCTGCGGCGGATCAGGGAGCCGGACGCCGTCGCCGGCGCGGACCTCCGCCCCGCGCAGCAGCAGCGGATATCCCTCGCGGAAGAAGGCGTCGCGGTCGACCGGCGCGACCGGCAGCCCCGCAGGCGCGGCGAGCAGCGCGCGCACCGCGTCGGACAGCACGGCCGGGCCGAGCACCAGATCGATCCGTGGCCCGATCACCCGGTGCGCGTAGAGGCCTCCGCGGCCGATCGGGTGCACCTCGGCCGCCGGGAAGGACTCGGCCAGGGCCTCGGCCTCCGCGGTGAGCAGCAGGCCGCCGCCGTCCGTGACGGCGACGCCGACGACGGCGCGGATCTGCTCCGCCCAGCGCAGCCGCGTGCTGCGCTCGGTGGCGACGAGCGGGATGCCGTGCTCGGTGGCGCTGCGGAGGTGCGGCCACAGCAGCGGCGACGCGACCGGATCCAGCAGCAGCCAGTCCCCCGCGGTGCCGGACAGCAGCGACTCTCGCGAGATGCTCAGCAGATCGGCGAACCAGCGCGAGTGCGCCGCGGCGAAACGAGGTCCGGGCCGGCGCACCGCGTCCCAGCTCGCATCGCCCTGGATCCAGCTGCTGGCCGCCTCGTTGCGCATGAGCGGCCGGACGGCCAGGAACAGCTCGCCCGGATCCTTGACGAGATCCCTCGCACTCGCCGTGCGCAGCGGCCGATTCGCCCAATGCCGCGCATCGGCCCGATCGCGCCGCCGGAGCTCCACGCCGAGCGCGAGCGGAGCCCCGCTCGACGTCGTGCCCGGCAGCAGTACCCGCCAGTCATCGGTGTCCGCAGAGCTCATGATCCCCCATCCTCCCGCAGGCCGCCGACACCCGCCCTGCCCTGGAGGCGGCGCGCGTCCGGCCGTTGCCTTCGCCGAGCTCAGGGGCCGGGCCGCGCCGGGATGGCGGCTCAGGCCGTGCGGGCCACCCGCGCCAGGACGCCGTGCACGAACGCACCGGAGTCGTCGGTCGAGAACTCCTTCGCGAGCTCCACGGCCTCGTCGATCGCGACGGCGGTGGGCACCTCGTCGTTGTGCAGGATCTCCCACACGCCGATGCGCAGCAGCGCACGGTCGACGGCCGGCATCCGGTCGAGCTTCCAGTCCCGGCTGTGCGTGGTGATCTGCTCGTCGATGTCCTCGCGATGATCGAGGATGCCGTCGACGATCTCGCGCGCGTACAGCCAGGATCCCTCGCGAGCGGGCTCGGAGGCCGCGCGCTTGGCCTCGGCCGCGAGCGTCACGGCGAGGTCGTCGCCGCGCACGTCCGCGGAGAACAGGATGTCGAGGGCGCGCTTGCGCGCCTTGGTCCGGGCGCCCACGCGTCAGTCGTTGATGCGGCCGAGGTAGCCGCCCGTGCGGGTGTCGACCTTGACCTTGGTGCCGGTCTCCAGGAACAGCGGCACCTGGATCTCGTAGCCGGTCTCGAGGGTGGCGGGCTTGGTGCCGGCCGAGGAGCGGTCGCCCTGCAGGCCGGGCTCGGTGTAGGTCACCTCGAGGACCACGGAGGCGGGGAGCTCGATGTACAGCGGGTTGCCGTTGTTCAGCGCGATCTGCACCTGCTGGTTCTCGAGCATGAAGTTCTTCGCGTCGCCCACGGTCGCGGCGGGGACGTTGATCTGGTCGTAGTCCTCCTGGTCCATGAAGACGAAGTTGTCGCCGTCGGTGTACAGGTAGGTGAAGTCGCGGCGGTCGACGTTCTCGATGTCGATCTTGGCGCCGGCGTTGTAGGTGCGGTCCACGACCTTGCCGCTGACGACGTTCTTCAGCTTCGTGCGGACGAACGCTCCGCCCTTGCCGGGCTTGACGTGCTGGAACTCGATGACGTTCCAGAGCTGTCCGTCGATCGAGAGGACGACGCCGTTCTTGATGTCTGCAGTGGATGCCATGGGTCTGAGAAGTCCGTTCCTGAAGAGTCGCGGCCGATCGGCCGACATGCAAGTCTACCGGTTCGCCCCGATCGGCCCTGTGACGCCCTGCACGGAGCGCTTCAGCCGTCCGCCTGGCCCTGCAGCACGGCGATAAGGCGCCGCGTCGCGGTCGCGTAGCCCTGGACGCCCTCGCCGACGACGTGCACAGCGGCGACATCCGTCAGGTACGAGTGATGCCGGAACGCCTCCCTGGCGTAGACGTCCGAGATGTGCACCTCGGCGAACGGCAGCGCGACGCCGGTGAGCGCATCGCGCAGCGCCACCGACGTGTGCGTGTACGCGCCGGCGTTGATCACGATCCCGCCGCAGTCCTCACGGGCGTCGTGGATCGCGTCGAGGAGCACGCCCTCGTGGTTGCTCTGCACCGCGCGGACCTCGTAGCCGTACGCGGCGGCGGCATCGGCCGTGATCCGCTCGACATCGGCGAGCGTGGCCGATCCGTAGATCCCCGGCTCGCGCTTCCCGAGCAGGTTGAGGTTCGGCCCGTTGACGAGCAGGAGCCGGCGCGGGGTGGTCATGTCGCTCACGGTATCAGCGCCCTTCTTCGTCGGCGGCGGGGACGAGGTCGTCGACGGCGGGCACGAGCGGACGCAGCATGACGTACTCGCGGCCGTTCTCGAGCTCGGTGATCTGCCCGGTGCGCACGAACCCGCACCGCTCGTACGCGGCCTGCGCACGGAGGTTGTCGACGTGCACCTCGAGGGTGAGCTCCGTGAAGCCCAGGTCCGCCGACCAGGCGGCGCATTCGTCGAGGAGCTGCTCGATCGCGCCCGCCCCGCGATGCCCGTCCGCCACGTACACGCCGACGACGAGCGCGGAGTCGGAGGCGTCCCTGTGCCCGAGCACCGTCGCCGATCCGAACCACTCGCCGTCCTCGGCGATCGCCACGAACTGGGCGTTCTGACCGCCGTGGGCCCCGCGCGCCGTGCGGTCCTGCCAGAACTCGTCCGGCTGGGCGGACGCGCTCTCGAACGTGTCGAGGAACGCGATGGCGGAGACGGGATCCCGCAGGGCGCGCAGCCGCAGATCGCGCACCTGGGTCCATTCGTCGGGGCGGATCCGGCGGACCTGGAAGGAAGAGCGGGGCATCTCAGAACCCTAACCCGGTGTGCCCACGCGGACGGCCTCGTGGGAGTCTTGGACGCCCTGGGCCGTGAGCCGGACCGGAGCGTTGCCGGCGCCGTAACCGTCGTAGCCGCCGCAGCGCTCGACGAACTCGAAGAACACCTGCCCGATCGTGGACGTGTAGAACTGCAGGTACTCCGCGTCCCCCGCTCGGTCGTACACGATCCCGAGGGAGCGGAACAGGGCGATCCGCTCCTCCGGAAGGTCCGTGCGCGCGGCGAGATCCGCGTAGTAGTTGTCCGGGATCCGGAGCAGCACGAGCCCGCGCGTCCTCGCCTGCTGCGCCACGGCGACGACGTCGGTGCAGGCGAACGCGACGTGCTGCGGCAGTCCGGACTGCGCGCCGCGCTGGGCGATGATCGGGGGCGCGACGTTCAACGGGATCCTGATCCGGCCGTCCGGCGAGGCCATCACGCGGCTCCGCACAAGCCCCGACGGGCTCGCCACCTCCGTCGAGCTCTCCTCGTGCAGCCCGAACATCGACGTGTAGAACAGCGTGGCCTCGTCGAACACCTGCCACGGCTGCGTGAGCGACACGTGATCGACGCCGACGATCGGACCGGTGACGGGCTCCTCGCCGTGTTCGAACTCGGCGACCCAGTCAGGTTCGCCGGCGTCCGGCGCCTGGGACCAGAACACCTCCGTGCCGTCCGGCGCGACGGCACCGTCGAGGCGCTGCTCGGCGGCGTAGGTGCGCCGGTGCACGCGCGGGGCGAGCAGCTCGTCCGCTCGCCGGGTCATCGCGTCGGCGTCGTCGACCTCGAACCCCACCGCCGCCAGATGCGGAGCCAGGCCTCTGGCGTGCTGCTCGTTGACGACCACCCGCGCGGAGCCGGCGGTCCACAGCGCGACGGGCTTGGTGCGGTGGTGTCCCCGGGCGGTGAAGCCCGCCGCGACGAGAACCGCCTCGACGGCCGAGGCGTCCTCGGCCTTGAGCTCGACGAAGTCGACTCCGGAGGGTGCTGCGCTGTCCGAGAGCATCGCGACGGACGCGGACTCCCCGAGGTCGTCGGCCCGGGCGACGCCGTCCTCGAGCCAGCGCAGCGAGCGGCGCGCATGACGCGCGGTGGCTTCGACGTCGGTCTGCCGGAACGTGTCGTTGAACACCTCGAGGGAGAGCGGGCCCCGATACCCCGCGCGCAGGACGTGGCCGGTGAAGCCCACCAGATCGAAGCCGCCCTCACCGGGGAAGAGCCGGTGGTGGCGGCTCCAGGACAGCACGTCCAGGGACAGCAGCGGCGCGTCGGCGAGCTGGACGAAGAAGATCCGATCCCCGGGGATCCGCTCGATGCCGACCGGATCGTACCCGCGGGACAGGATGTGGAAGGAATCGAGGCACATGCCCACAGCGGGATGACCGGCGCGGCGGACGATCTCCCAGGCCCGCCGGTAGTCGCTCACGAACCTCCCCCACGCCAGCGCCTCGTATGCGATGCGCACGCCGTAGCGCTGTGCCAGCTCGCCGAGACGGCGCAGCTGGGCCGCGCTCACGTCGTCGTCGTCGATCGTCGCCGTGGAGACGTTGCTGCAGCACAGCACGAGATCCATCCCGAGCCGTCGCATCAGGGCGAACTTCGCCTCGGCCCTGCGCAGCACCGCCGCGAACTGCTCCTCGTCGACGCCCTCGACGTCGCGCAGCGGCTGATACAGATCCAGGGTGAGCCCGAGCCGGCCGGCGAGCGCCCGGATCTCCTCCGGGCTCTCCGGCGCCGCGACCAGGTCCGGCTCGAAGATCTCCACGCCGTCGAAGCCGGCCGACGCGCACGCGTGCAGCTTCGAGGCCAGGGTTCCACTCAGGCACACAGTCGCGATCGAGGTCCGCATGGCGTCAATGTACCAGTTGGTTCATTATTCGGACAGGCCCGACCTTCCGTCGCGATCGCCTCGGCGCGACTGCCAGGCCGTGCCGGCGGGCTCCGATATCCTGACCGCATGCCCCCGCAGCAGCGCGATGCCGAGCGCACCCGTGCCGAGCTCCTCGCCGTCGCGACCGAGGTGTTCGCCGAGCAGGGCTATTCCGGCGCGCGGGTGGACGAGATCGCGCAGCGCACCCGCACCACCAAGCGGATGATCTACTACTACTTCGAGAGCAAGGAAGGGCTGTACCTCGCCGTCCTCGAGCAGGCCTACCTCGGCATCCGCGCGGCGGAACGCGCGATCGACGTCGACAGCACCGACCCCGTCAACGCCGTGCGACGGCTCGCCGAGCTCACCTTCGACCACCACGTCACCCACCAGGCGTTCATCCGGATCGTCACGATCGAGAACATCCACCGCGGCGAGTTCATCCGGCGCATCGACTCCCTGCGCAGCGTCGCCCAGCCCGCCAAGACCCTCCTCGACGACATCCTGGAGCGCGGCCGTGCGGCCGGCTCCTTCCGGACGGACGTCGACGCGCTCGACGTGCACCTGGTGATCAGCGCCTACTGCGTCTTCCCGATCGCGAACCGGCACACCTTCGGCTACCTCTTCGACGTCGACTTCGACGACCCCGCCACCCGCGCGCATCAGCGCGCGGTGATCGGCGATCTGGTCGTCTCCTGGCTCACCGCACCGGCCCACTGAGGCGATCCCCCCGGCGGCCGGCCCGCCAGCCTCGCTCGGGCGGCGCTGAGCGGCGACCCGACGTTGACAACCCGGCACGCCCGTGGTTCACTCTGAACGTACCAGTTAGTACATACGGATCGAAGGAGACCAGATGCGTGAGCGGCCGTTCCTCGTGGGCCTCGTCGGCACCGGCGTGACGCCGTCGCTGACCCCCCCGATGCACATGGCAGAGGCCGCTCGACTGGGACTGCCGTACGTGTACCGCCCGATCGACATGACCGTCCTCGGCCTCGGCGTGGACGACATCGGCGACATCCTGTGCTGGGCCGAACGGTTCGGCTTCGACGCGCTGAACATCACCCACCCGTGCAAGCAGGCCGTGCTCGCCCATCTCGACCGCGTGGATCCCACCGCGGCAGCCGTGGGCGCGGTGAACACGGTGCTGCTCACCGCAGACGGCCGTATCGGGTACAACACCGACACCACCGGCTTCGAACGAGCCTTCCGCGACGGCATGCCCGGCGCGCCCCTCACCAGGGTCGTGCAGCTGGGCGCGGGAGGCGCGGGATCCGCGGTCTCGGACGCGCTGCTCCGGCTCGGCGCACAGGAGCTCACGATCCTCGACCTCGACGCCGCCCGTGCCCGCTCGCTCGCCGAGGACCTGGCCGTCCGGCACGGGGTCCCGGTGTCCGGATCCTCCGTCGCAGAGCTTCCCGCCCGTCTCGGCGAGGCGGACGGGATCGTGCACTGCACACCGACCGGGATGGCCGAGCACCCCGGCCTGCCCTTCCCCGCCGCCCTGCTCCGCCCCGAGCTGTGGGTCGCGGACATCGTCTACCGCCCGTACATCACCCAGCTCCTCGCGACCGCGAGGCGCATCGGAGCTCGCACGCTCGACGGCGGCAGGATGGCGGTCCACCAGGCCGTCGACGCCTTCGAGCTCATCACCGGGATCCACCCCGATCCCGTCCGCATGACCGATCATCTCCACCGGCTCGTGGCCGCCCACGACGCCGCCGACTGAAACGGAGCATCACCCGAATGACCACTCCCGCAACGGCGCGGAAGACGCCCGTCAAGGCCGCGATCGCGAGCTTCATGGGCAGCGCCGTCGAATACTACGACTTCTTCCTGTTCGGCTCGGCCGCCGCGTTGATCTTCCCGAAGATCTTCTTCCCCACCGGCGATCAGGCGGCGCTCGTGATGTCGTTCGCGACCTTCGGGTTCGCGTACATCGCACGTCCGGTCGGCGCCTTCTTCGTCGGCCACTTCGGCGACAGGATCGGCCGGCAGAAGGTGCTGCTGTTCACCCTGCTGCTGATGGGCCTGTCCACCTTCGTGATCGGGTGCCTGCCCGGTTTCGCGCAGATCGGCTGGGCGGCACCGGTGCTTCTGGTGCTGTGCCGGCTGCTGCAGGGCCTCTCCGCGGCGGGCGAGCAGGCCGGGGCCTCGTCGCTGACCCTCGAGCACTCCCCCGACGACCGGCGCGCGTACTTCACGTCCTGGACGCTCACCGGCACCCAGGGCGGCCAGATCCTCGCCGCGCTCGTGTTCATCCCGGTGACGGCGGCGCCGGACGCGTTCAAGCTCACCTGGGGCTGGCGGATCCCGTTCTGGCTGAGCGCGGTCGTCGTCATGGTCGCGTTCTTCATCCGGCGCAGCCTGCACGAGACTCCCGCGTTCGAGGAGGCGAAGGCCCAGGGCGAGATCGCCCGCGTGCCGCTGGTCCCGCTGCTGCGCGACCACTGGCGCGATGTCGTCCGCGTCATCCTGTGCGCGACGATCGCCGCGGTCTCCACCGTGTTCGGCAACCTCGCGCTCGCCTACGGCAAGGAGGTCGGCCTGGCCGAGAGCCTGACCCTGTGGCTGGTCGTGGTCGCGAACCTGGTCGCCATCGGCACGCAGCCGGTGTTCGGCCGACTCGCGGACAGGATCGGCCGCAAGCCGGTCTTCATCTACGGCGCGCTGTCGTCGGCGGTGTTCATGCCCTTCTACATGCTGTCCATGAGCAGCGGGAACACGATCCTGATCTTCGCGCTCGCCGTGCTGACGTTCTCCTGCGGCTATGCGGCGGCCAACGCCGTCTGGCCGTCGTTCTACGCCGAGATGTTCAGCGCCCGCGTGCGGTTCTCCGGTATGGCGATCGGCACGCAGCTCGGCTTCCTCGCCGCGGGCTTCGCGCCCAGCATCGTGACGGCCCTCGGCGGCGTCGCCCCGGGCGGCTGGATCGTGATCAGCATCTTCACCGCGGTGGTCTCGGTGATCGCGGCGCTGAGTGCGCTGACCGCACGCGAGACCCGTGCCGTGCCGACCTCGGAGCTGGGCACGACCGCACTGCTGCGCACCGTCGCCGCCGTCTGAGCCCCGACCGATCGATCGCCCTCTCTCCCCCGCTGTCCGGCGGCGGGAGAGGGGGCGCGCTCACTGCTCGGCGACCTCCTGGTACGCGGCGAACAGCAGCGACTCGTCCGGCGCCTGCAGCACGGTGGGCTTGGCGATGTCGTCGAGCACGATGAAGCGCAGCATGCCGGCGCGCGACTTCTTGTCGCGTTGCATGGTCGCGAGCAGCTGCGGCCAGGCACCGGCCCGGTACGTCATCGGCAGCCCGAGGGACCCGAGGATGTCGCGATGCCGCTGGACCGCCGCATCGCTCAGCCGGCCCGCGAGGCGCGAGAGCTCGGCGGCGAAGATCATGCCGATCGAGATCGCGGCGCCGTGCCGCCACTGGTAGCGCTCGGCGTGCTCGATCGCGTGACCGAGGGTGTGCCCGTAGTTCAGGATCTCGCGCTGCCCGGCCTCGCGCAGATCCTCGCCCACGACGCGCGCCTTCATGTCGATCGCGAGCTCGATGGCGCGGCGGAATCCCGGGGTGCTCGGATCGACGGCGGCCTCAGGGTCGGCCTCGACGATCTCGAGGATCTCCGGCGCCCAGATGAAGCCGGCCTTCACGACCTCCGCGAACCCGGCGACGCGCTCGTTCCGGCTGAGGCTGTCCAGCTGCTCCAGGTCGCAGAGCACGGCGTGCGGGGGCCAGAACGCGCCGACGAGGTTCTTGCCCTCTGCGGTGTTCACTCCGGTCTTGCCGCCGACGGCCGCGTCGACCATGCCGAGAACGGTGGTCGGCACCTGGACGATCGCCACGCCGCGCAGCCAGCTCGCCGCGACGAAGCCGGCGAGATCGGTCACCGCTCCCCCGCCGAAGCCGACGATGGCGTCCGTGCGGGTGAAATCGGCCTGTCCGAGGATCTGCCAGCAGAATGCGGCGACCTCGATGCGCTTGCCGGACTCCGCGTCCGGGATCTCGGCGAGCAGGACGTCGAGCGCGTCCGACATCAGCTCGGCGCGCAGCGCCTCCGCGCGGTCGCGGAGCGTGGGCGGATGGACGATCAGCACCTTCCGGGCTGCGGCGGGGATGAGCTCGGCGAGCTGGCCGAGGATGCCGCGTCCGATGCGGATGTCGTAGGGGCGCTCCCCCGCGACGGTGATCGTGGTCGTGTCGGTCAACGGTCCTCCTCGGTGATGTTCTCGCCTCGCGCCCACTCCGCGATGCGGGTGACGATGTCGGACAGATGGCCGGACGACGTGTCGAGCGTGAGATCGGCGACCTCCCGGTAGACCGGGAGTCGCTCGGAATAGATGCGCTTCCATTCGGCGATCGGGTCCTCGCCGGCCAGCAGCGGCCGCTGGGTGCCGAGCACGCGCGACGCGACAACGCGGGGCGACACGGTCAGCAGGACGACACGGTGCGCGGCCAGCCGTTCCCTGGTGACCTCGTCCATCACGGCCCCGCCGCCGAGCGCGACGACGCCGCCGCGCTCCAGCGCCTCGGCCACCGCCTCGCGCTCGATCAGCCGGAAGCGCGGCTCGCCGTCGCGGCGGAACAGCTCCGGGATCGGACCGTGATCGCGCACGATGAGCTTGTCGGTGTCGCTGAACGTCGTGCCGAGGGCGCGCGCCACCCGCCGACCGATGCTGGTCTTGCCCGCCCCCATCGGACCGACCAGGACGATCGCGGGCTCAGCCGAGCTCATCGTGCAGGATCAGTGCCGCCTCGGAGGCCGGCGCGGTGCGCAGCTCCTCCGGGATCGCGGCGAGGTACGCCTCGAGGTTGCGCCGGGTCTCGGCGACGTTGTCGCCGCCGAACTTCTCCAGCACGGAGTTCGCGAGCTCGATCGCCACCATCGCCTCGGCGACGACGCCCGCGGCGGGCACCGCGCACACGTCCGAGCGCTGGTGGTGGGCGGTCGCCTGCTCTCCCGAGGTCACGTCGATCGTGCGCAGCGCATGCGGGATCGTGGCGATCGGCTTCATGCCGGCGCGGACGCGCAGCACGGTGCCCGTGGACATGCCGCCCTCCGTGCCGCCGGCGCGGTCGGACCCGCGGGCGATGCCGTCGGCGGTGGCGAACAGCTCGTCGTGCGCGGCGGATCCGCGGCGCCGCGTGGTCTCGAAGCCGTCGCCGACCTCGACGCCCTTGATGGCCTGAATCCCCATGAGCGCGTACGCGAGGCGGGCGTCGAGGCGCCGGTCCCAGTGCACGTGCGAGCCGAGCCCGGGCGGCAGGCCGTAGGCGAGCACCTCGACGATGCCGCCGAGGGTGTCGCCGTCCTTGCGCGCCGCGTCGACCTCGGCGACCATGCGCTCCGAGGTCTCCTGGTCGAAGCAGCGCAGCGGATCCGCGTCCAGCGCGTCCACGTCGTCGGGGGTCGGCAGGGCGGATCCCTCCGGCACCTGGACCGGTCCGATCGAGAGGGTGTGGCTGACCAGGCGGATCCCGAGCTCGCCGAGGAAGGCGCGGGCGACGGCGCCCAGGGCGACGCGCGCGGCGGTCTCGCGGGCGCTCGCGCGCTCGAGGATCGGCCGTGCCTCGTCGAAACCGTACTTCTGCATGCCGACGAGGTCGGCGTGGCCCGGGCGCGGACGGGTGAGCGCGGCGCTGCGTCCGCGGGACTTCTCAGTGAGCTCGACCGGCTCGGCGCTCATCACCTCGACCCACTTGGGCCACTCGGTGTTGCCGATGCGCATCGCGATCGGGCTGCCCAGGGAGAATCCGTGCCGGACCCCGCCCGAGATCGTCAGCTCGTCCTGCTCGAACTTCATCCGCGATCCGCGTCCATAGCCGAGCTTGCGGCGCTGCAGATCGGACTGGATCGCCTCGCGGGACAGCGGGACGCCGGCGGGCAGACCCTCCATGACGGCAATGAGTTCGGGGCCGTGCGATTCGCCGGCCGTGAGCACGCGGAGCATTCCTCTAGTCTCCCACGCGTTCACGCGGCGCTCCGCCGCGTGTCGATGCTGCGGCGTCTCAGCGGTCCGCGATCGCGGCGCGCATCGCGGTCAGCACCGACGCTTCATCGGGCAGCGCCCGGTCCGGTGCACCGTACAGGAAGATCCGGATCTGCAGCACCGCCTGATGCAGCAGCATCTCCAGCCCGTTGAGCACGGGCACGTCGGTCCACGACTGCACGAGCGGAGTCGGCCAGGGGGCGTAGGCCGCCGAGAACAGCGCCCCGCCCTGACCGGCCAGCCGCTCCGACACGGCGGGGTCCAGCTCCACGGTCCCCGGCAGCGTCGACACGGTCAGGTCCACGGCCGCGGACGCCGGATCGTCGAGCAGCGCGGACGTGACCGGCATCCCGATCCGCTCGCCGAACCCGACCAGCTCCTCGGCCTNGTGACCACCTCGATCCGCTCGACGCCGAGCCGCAGCAGGGAGACCATTGCGGAACGGGCGGTCGCACCGCCGCCGAGCACGCGCGCGGTGCGGGAGGATCCGAGCCCCGCCTCGACGAGCGCCGCCGCGAGCCCGCCGACGTCGGTGTTGAAGCCGTGCGCCGTCTCGCCGAGCAGCAGGGTGTTCGCGGCGCCGGTGAGCCGCGCGTCGTCGTCCGCGACGTCCGCGCGGGCGAAGGCGCGCTCCTTGAGCGGCATGGTCAGCGAGAGCCCGCGCCAGGTGCGATCGAGCCCGGCGATGGCGGCGTCGAACCCGGCCGCGTCCACCCGGCGCCGGCCGTACTCCCAGTCCAGGCCGAGCACGCGATAGGCGGCGTCGTGCAACGCGGGAGACCGGCTGTGCTCGATGGGGTCGCCCCACACCGCCAGCCGGAAGGGCGCCCCGTCCCGCTCGGCCGTCATCGGGTCAGCATCCCGAGTCCGGGTTCGCCTTGCACCAGTCCTGCCACTGCTTGACCGCCGCCTCGTGCTCCGCGTACGTGCTGGAGAACACGGTCTCGCCGGTGTCCAGGTTCACGGTCACGAAGTACAGCCACGGGCCCGGCGTGGGGTGCATCGCTGCGTCGATGGCCTTGTCGCCGGGGTTGGCGATCGGGGTCTTCGGCAGCCCGTCGATCACATACGTGTTCCACGGGTTGTCGTCGTTCTGCGCGGCGTCCGAGGTGCTCGCGCTGCCGCTGTGCAGTTCGCCGTAGCCGTACTGCGCGGTCGAGTCCATCTGCAGCTTCATGCCCTGGTCCAGGCGGTTCGAGATGACCCGGGACACCTTGTAGAAGTCGGCCTCGGCCCGCGCCTCGCGCTGGACGATCGAGGCGATCGTGAGCACGCGCTCCTCGTCCGCGGCCGGCACGCCCGCCGTGGCCAACGAGTCCCTGGTGCGCTTGACGAGCGTGGACACGACGTCCTTCGCGGTCGCGCCGGGCGGGAACTCGTACAGCGCCGGGAACAGCCAGCCCTCGAGCGACGGCGCGGACACGCCGTAGTCGGCGGGGTTCTTCACCGCGGCCTGCAGATCGGCGAGAGGCACGTCGACGCTCTTGGCGATCTTCTCGATCGTCTGCGCGACCGTGTACCCCTCCGGGATCACCGCCGAGTTCTGCAGCTTGTTCTTCGGGTCGTTCAGCGCCTTGAGCGCCGCGGCCGCGGTCATCTTGGTCTGCAGCCGGTACACGCCGGGGTAGAACGTGTCCGCCGAGCCGCTCTTGACGAGCATGTCGTAGAACACGTCCTTCGTCTTCGTCACGCCCGACTGGTAGAGGGCGTTCGAGATCTGCTCGCCGCCGTCGCCCTTGGCGATCGTGACGAGCGTCTGGCCGGTGGCCTGCCCGGCCTCGTAGTCCTTCGACGGGCCCCAGCCCATCGTCTCGCTGATCTGGGCGCCGTAGGTGTTCCACACCCAGAGGCCACCGGCGGCCAGGCCGCCGATCAGCACGAACACGATGATCAGCGCCACCAGGCAGCCGCGCCTCCTGCGCTTCGGCTTCGCCGGGGCGTTGTGGTCGTGCCCGTGGCGGAACAGCGCCTCCAGCGTGGAGTGGGCCTCGTCGTGGTGCTCGGGTTCCGGAGCGGGCTCCGCCACGACGGACGGGATGGCCGGGACGTCTTCCCGTGATGCCACTCGGCCGTCCGCGTCCGCGGCACGCTTGGCGGCGTCCGCCGGTTCGACGTCCGCGGGCCGGGAGGCTTCCGCTGCCGCCGCCTCGGGAGCCGCCGCCTCGGGAGCCGCGGATTCGGGAGCGGAGGGCGTGCCGGCCCCGGACGAGCGCGCAGCCTTCCGCGCGGCTTCGCGCGCAGCCCGGCGGGATCCCGGCGCCGCGGTCGGCTCGGGCGCGCGCGGCACCTCGACCTGCGGGTCCGGCAGCGCCTGGAACAGGTCCGGCTGTTCCGGCCGGGACGAGGCCACGGGGACGGACGGCTCTTCGCGGTCGGACATGTCAGAGGTCCTCCTGGTCGAGAATCAGGGCGGACCCCGCAGGAGCGCCGGTGTTCTTCTCGGTGTCGATCGCATGCTGCAGCAGCACGACCGCGGCGGCCTGGTCCACCACGCCGCGGGAGTTCCGCTGGGTGCGTCCGGAGGCGCGCAGCGCCTGGTGCGCGGTCACCGTGCTCAGCCGCTCGTCGATCAGCCGGATCGGAACGGCGCACGCGACGCCGAGCGCCCGTGCGAAGCGGCGGGCGTCCGCCGTGGACGCGGTGTCCTCGCCGCGCATGTTGATCGGCAGTCCGACCAGGATCTCGACGGGTTCGTACTCGGCGGCGAGCTGGGCGATCCGGGGCACGGATCCCTCATCGCGCGGCACGGTCTCGACCGGGACGGCGAGCATGCCGTCCGGGTCGGACCGGGCGACGCCGATCCGCGCCCGGCCGACGTCGATGCCGAGCCGCACTCCCCGCCGGAAACCGGTCACGCGCGACGCAGCTCCTGCTCGATCGCCGTGAACGCCGCCGGGAGAGCCGCCACGTTCGACCCGCCGCCCTGGGCGACGTCATCGCGTCCGCCCCCTCCGCCGCCGAGCACGCCCGCGGCGATCTTCGCGAGCGCGCCGGCCTTCACCCCTGCCGCGCGCGCGGCGTCGTTGGTCGCGATGACCACCATCGGGCGGCCGTTCGCGACGCCGGCGACCGCGGAGACGGCGGGGGTGCCGCCGAACGTGTCGCGCACGCCGGTGGCGATCTCGCGCACCTCGTCGGCCCCGCCGACCGCGCCCAGGTCGTGCGCGACGAACTGGAGGGCCCCCAGGGAGGTCGCGGTCTGCGCGATCGCCGGGACCCGGCCGGCACGCTTGGCCGCCTCGAACTGGGCGATGCGCTTCTCGGCGGCCTTGAGCTGCGCGGCGAGGTCCGCGACGCGCTCGGCGAGCTGCTCGCGCGGAGCCTTCAGCGACGAGGTGAGCTGCGACACGAGGGCGCGCTCGGCCGCGAACTCGCGGAACGCGTCCTGGCCGACGAGCGCCTCCACGCGCCGGTTCGATGCGCCCACCGACGACTCGCCGACGAGATTGATGAGGCCGATCTCGGCGCTCGAGGACACGTGCGTGCCCGCGCAGAGTTCGCGCGACCAGGGTCCGCCGATGTCGACCATGCGCACGGTCGAGCCGTACTTCTCGCCGAACAGGGCCATCGCCCCGGCCGCCTTCGCGTCGTCCAGCGACATGATCCGGGTGGTGACCTCGAGGCCGTCCTGCACGGCGCGGTTCGCGATCTCCTCGATCTCGGTGCGGGTGTCGGCCGAGAGCGCCTGGCCCCAGGAGAAGTCGAAGCGCAGGTAGCCGGCCCGGTTCAAGGATCCGGCCTGGGTGGCCGTCTTGCCGAGGGTGTCCCGGAGCGCCGCATGCACGAGGTGGGTCGCGGAGTGCGCCTGGCGGGCGGCGCGGCGGTTGGCCGCGTCCACGGTCGTCGTGGCCGGCGCGTCCACCGAGACGGCGCCGGCGGTGACCTCGACGGTGTGGCTGATCAGCCCGGGAACGGGACGCTGCACGTCCAGCACCTCGAGCGAATAGCCGGGTCCGGTGATGACGCCCTTGTCGGCGACCTGGCCGCCGGATTCGGCGTACAGCGTGGTCTCGGCGAGCACGACCTCGGCGACCTGTCCCTCGGCGGCGCTGGCGGCGGGCTGGCCGTCGACCAGGATCCCGAGGACCTTCGAGGACGTCTCCAGCTCGTCGTAGCCGAGGAATGCGGTCTCGCCGAGCGCGCGCAGTCGGCTGTAGACCGAGACGTCCGCGAGCTGGCGCTTGCGGCTCTTGGCGTCGGCCTTGGCGCGGGAGCGCTGCTCCTGCATGAGCGTGTCGAACGCGGCACGGTCGACGCTGAGGCCGGCCTCCTCGGCGATCTCCAGGGTGAGGTCGATCGGGAACCCGTAGGTGTCGTGCAGCAGGAACGCCTCCGACCCGTTCAGCGTCGCGGATCCGGTCTTCTTGGTCTGGTCCAGCGCGAGGTCGAGGATCGTGGATCCGGCGTCGAGCGTGCGGCGGAAGGTCTCCTCCTCCGCGAAGGCGGCGGCGGACAGCTGGCCCCAGTCCTGCTCGAGGACGGGGTAGGCCGCTTTCATGGCGTCCTTGGAGGCTTGGAACAGCTCGGGGAACACCGGCTCGTCGACGCCCAGCAGGCGCATCGAGCGGACGGTACGGCGCATCAGGCGGCGCAGGATGTAACCGCGGCCCTCGTTGGACGGCCGCACGCCGTCGGAGAGCAGCATGAGCGAGGAGCGCACGTGGTCGGCGACGACGCGGAAGCGCACGTCGTCGGCGTGCTCGGCACCGTAGGTGCGGCCGGACAGTTCCACGGCCCGGTCGAGCACCGGGCGGACCTGGTCGGTCTCGTACATGTTCTCGACGCCCTGCTTGAGGAAGGCGACGCGCTCCAGACCCATGCCGGTGTCGATGTTCTTCATCGGCAGCTCGCCGACGATGTCGAAGTCGACCTTGCCCTGCACGTTGTCGATGAAGTCCTGCATGAACACGAGGTTCCAGATCTCCAGGAACCGGGAGTCGTCGACGGCCGGACCGCCGTCCTTGCCGTAGGCAGGGCCGCGGTCGAAGAAGATCTCGGAGTCGGGGCCGCCGGGGCCGGGCTGGCCGGTGTTCCAGTAGTTGTCCGCGCGTCCCAGACGCTGGATCCGCTCCGGCTTCAGGCCGATGACGTCGCGCCAGATCGCCTCGGCCTCATCGTCGGTCTCGTAGACGGTGACCCACAGGTCCTTCTCGTCGAAGCCGAGCCCGCCGTCGCCCTCGGAGCCGGTGAGCAGCTCCCAGGCGTAGCGGATCGCGCCCTCCTTGAAGTAGTCGCCGAACGACCAGTTGCCGAGCATCTGGAAGAACGTGCCGTGCCGGGCGGTCTTGCCGACCTCTTCGATGTCGTTCGTGCGGATGCACTTCTGCACGTCCGCGATGCGCGGATGCGGCGCGGGGACGACGCCGGTCAGGTACGGGATGAACGGCACCATGCCGGCCACGGTGAACAGCAGCGAGGGGTCGTCGCTGACCAGCGACGCCGAGGGGACGATCACGTGATCGTTCTTCTCGAAGTAGCTCAGGTAGCGCTGCGCGATCTCCGCGGTCTTCATGCTCGTCGAGGGGTCCTTGCTGTGGGGCGCGCGCGAAGGCGCGAGATTCGGGTTCGTGGGACGGAGAGCCGCGTCAGTCGGCGGCGCTGTCCCGCGTGAGACGGGCCTCCTGCGCGCGGAACGCGTCGCCGAGGATGCCGGTGAACTCGTCGATCCGGTTGTCCACCTCGGCGAGGAGGTCGTGCCCGCGGGGGTCCTTGTCCATGAAGTGCGCGGCGACGAACCCGCCGATCACGCCGATCAGGAACCATGCCAGGCTCTTCACGCCACCACCTCCGCCTCGGGCCGCAGGACGCGGCGAGTTCCATCGTATGCGCAAACGCCGAGGAGGCGCCGGGGAACCCCCGACGCCTCCTTGTCGTGTCCGCTCGGAGAGCGGACCACGCAGCGCTGACTCAGCGAGCCGCGTAGTACTCGACGACCAGCTGCACGTCGCAGGTCACGGGGACCTCGGCGCGCTTCGGGCGGCGGACCAGGCGGGCCTGGAGCTTGTCGAGCTCGACCTCGAGGTAGCCGGGAACGTTCGGCAGGACCTCGGCGTGACCGCCGGCGGCCGCCACCTGGAAGGGCTCGAGGCCCTCGCTCTTGGGCTTGACGTGGATGAGCTGACCCGGCTTCACGCGGAAGGACGGGCGGTCGACGAGCTGGCCGTCGACGAGGATGTGACGGTGCACGACGAGCTGACGGGCCTGCGCGGTGGTCCGCGCGAAACCGGCGCGGACGACGAGCGCGTCCAGGCGCATCTCGAGCTGCTCGACGAGGTTCTCACCGGTCAGGCCGTCCTTGCGACGGGCCTCGTTGAACTGGATGACCAGCTGCTTCTCGCGGATGCCGTACTGCTCGCGCAGACGCTGCTTCTCGCGCAGGCGGACGGCGTAGTCGCTGTCCTGCTTGCGCTTGGTGCGGCCGTGCTCGCCCGGAGCGTAGGGACGCTTCTCGAGGTACTTGGCAGCCTTCGGGGTGAGGGCGATGCCGAGGGCACGGGACAGACGGACCTTGCGGCGGTCCTGGGACTTCGTGACCACGAAGTGTTCCTTTCGATACGCGGCCGTGTCGGTCACGGCTCGCGGACGTATCGTCTCGATTCCGCCCCTCACGAACGCACGCCGGGGCGGACGGGAGGGTGATTCAGGAGTGGAGAGATGCCCGAAAACACGGTTTCGAGCCGGTCCATGCTAACAGATCCCGCCTGAGATCCCGGCGCGGTCGCGGGCGGGCGCCGTTCGCTAGGGTCGGCTCCATGCAGGTCACCGGAGAAGACGTCGAGCGGACACGCGACCACTGGTGGTGGCGACCCGGCTGGGCCCCCGGGGCGCGGTATCTCACGTTCCACCTCACGTTCGAGGACGCCGACGTACTCCACGACGCGGCCGGCGCGCTCGCACCGTCGTTGCGCGTGTTGCCCGCGGTCGATCCCGTCCCCGTCGAATGGCTGCACCTGACCATGACCGGGGTCGGGTTCACGACCGACGTCGCCGCGGACGCGCTCGAGGCGTGCGCGGACGGGGTGTTCGCCCGGGCGTCGCAGCTCGCCCCGGAGCCGTTGCGGTTCCCGCGGGCCTTCGTATACCCGCAGGGCGTCGGCATCGCGACCGCGCCGGCCGCGTGGCTCGACGACCTCCGCGCGATCCAGCTGGACGAGGTCGGCCGCATCAGGGAGGTCGGCGGCGACTCGCCGTTCCAGCCGCACGTGACCCTGGCCTACTTCTCCGGCGAGACGGATCCGCACGCCGTGGCGGCGACGGTGCGGCAGTGGCACGCGGAGGAGGTCGTGGTGGCGCATCCGCGGCTCTCCCTGATCGAACTGGGACGGGATGACCGCGTGTACACCTGGCGCGTGGTGCGCCAGGTGAGCCTCGGCTGAGGCGCTACCCCTCCCCCAGGATCCGCCGGATCCGCTCCAGTCGCGCCTGCACTTCGCGCTCCCCGCCCAGCGCCTTGGGCTGGTAGTAGCGGCGTCCGCGCAGCTCGTCGGGGAGGTACTGCTGCGGCACGATCCCGGCGTCGTTGTCATGCGGATAGCGGTAGCCCTTGCCGTGGCCGAGACGCTTCGCCCCCGGGTAGTGCGCGTCGCGCAGGTGCACCGGCACGCGCCCGAAACCGCCCGAGCGCACGTCGGCGATGGCCGCGTCGATGGCCAGGTACGCGGCGTTGGACTTCGCGGTCGTCGCGAGGTAGACGGTCGCCTCGGCGAGCGGGATCCGCCCCTCCGGCATGCCGATGAACGCGACGGCGTCGGCGGCCGCGACGGCGATCACGAGCGCCTGCGGATCGGCGAGACCGATGTCTTCGGATGCCGAGATCACCAGCCGGCGCGCGATGAAGCGCGGGTCCTCCCCCGCCTCGATCATCCGGGCGAGGTAGTGCACGGCGGCATCCACGTCGGAACCGCGGATCGACTTGATGAAGGCGCTGATGACGTCGTAGTGCTCGTCGCCCTGGCGGTCATAGCGGAGCAGGGCGCGGTCGACCGCCTGCGCGACGTCGTCGTCGGTGACGACGGGGGTCGCCCCCTCGGCCGCGCGCTCGGGGGCGCCGGCCACCGCCGCAGCCGCCTCCAGCCCCGTGAGCGCACGGCGGGCATCGCCCGAGGCGAGCCGGATCAGCGCCGCTCGCGCCGCGTCCTCGAGGGTCACCCCGCCGTTCAGCCCGCGCGGGTCGGCGACAGCCCGATCGATGAGCATCCCGATGTCGTCGTCGGTGAGCGGCTGGAGCGTGAGCAGCAGGGAACGGGACAGCAGCGGCGAGATCACCGAGAACGACGGGTTCTCGGTGGTCGCCGCGATCAGGATCACCCAGCCGTTCTCCACCCCGGGCAGGAGTGCGTCCTGCTGCGCCTTCGTGAAGCGGTGGATCTCGTCGAGGAACAGGATCGTCGACTGGCCGTACAGATCCCGCTGGGTCAGCGCCTCCTGCATGACCTCGCGGACGTCCTTGACGCCGGCGGTGACCGCGGAGAGCTCGACGAAGCGACGACCAGAGGACCGTGCGATCGCCTGCGCCAGCGTGGTCTTGCCCGTCCCCGGCGGCCCCCAGAGGATCATCGACACGCTCGCCGCGATCTTCGTCGCCGGATCCGCCAGGCTCACGATGGGCGATCCCGGGCGCAGCAGATGCTGCTGTCCCGCGACCTCGTCGAGCGCGATCGGCCGCATCCGCACGGCGAGCGGCGTCTGGCCGGACATCAGCGGCGCGGCGGGAGTCATGCGAACCAGGCTATCTGCGAGCGCCGACATCGGGCCGCCCGCGAGACGCGTCGATACAGGTCGATCGGGGCGCTGATGCCGCGGATCGCCCGTCCGCTCACGGTAGGCTCGTTCCCCGACTCCAGGAGGATCCATGGCCGGTCGCCGCCCGACGAACACTCGTGAACAGCGTGCTCGCCTCGAGCAGGAGCGCGCCCGTCTGCACCAGGCGCGCCGGGACTGGCACCACGGCACCGTGCGGCGGCGGGTGCGCGACAACACCATCGCGATCGTCGCAGGATCCGTGATCGTGATCGCCGCGATCGTGAGCCAGGTCGTGCACGCCCAGGTGACAGCGCCCGCGCCGAAGCCCTCCCCGAGCGGTTCGTCCGCACCCCAGGTGTCCCCGGCGCCGCAGCCGACCGCGACGACCCCGGCGGGCTGAGCACCGCTCCCTCTCCTCTCGCTCTCCGGCCTGTCGTACTAGGCTGAGCCCTGTCCTTTCCGCCTCCCGCGGCCCGTCCGCGCAAGGAGTTCACCGTGTCTGCCTCAGAGCCGAACAACACCGAGTCCACGAACACCCCCGAGCCCGCGAACGGCGTGGAGCCCGCCACCGGCTCCGAACCGACGGCCGCCGCGGAGTCTGCTGGGGTCGACTCGGAACCCACAGCGACCGCACCGGAGGAGTCCGCCGCGACGGACGAGGCGCCCACCGCGGACGCGCCGGAGTCCACGTCTGCGGACGAGCCCGCCCCCGCGGAGGAGCCCGCCCCCGCGGACGCACCGGAGTCCACGTCTGCGGACGAGCCCACCCCCGCGGACGAGCACGCCCCGACCGCTCAGGAGCCCGCGTCGAACGCACCGGACGAGCCCGCCCCGGCCGCCTCGGAGCCCGCGCCGGACGCACCGGACGAGCCCGCCCCGGCCGCCTCGGAGCCCGCGCCGGACGCACCGAAGCCGTCCCCCGCGCCAGCTCCTGCGGCGCCCGCGCCCCGGCCGCCGGCCATGCCGCGGCCGCCGGCATCGCCGATCCGCCCCGTCGTGCCGTCGGCCCCGGCCGCGCCGGCCCCGGTGAGCACAAGCGACGCCTCCGAGTGGGGCCGCGTCGAGGAGGACGGCACCGTGTCGGTGCGCGAGGGCGACGAATGGCGCGTCGTCGGCGAGTACCCGGACGGCACCCCCGCCGAGGCGCTCGCCTACTTCGCCCGCAAGTACGACGACCTCGCGTTCAAGGTGAACACGCTCGAGCAGCGCGCGCAGAGCGGCGGCGCCACCGCCGGCGACCTCGCCAAGCAGGCCGGGCACCTCGTCTCCGAGGTCACCGGAGCCGCCGCGGTGGGAGACCTCATCGGCCTCCGCGCCCGGCTCGACGCCCTCACCGCGTCGCTCGCCGACGCCTCCGCAGCAGAGGCCGCCGAGGCGAAGGCCGCCGTCGACGCCGCGATCGCCGAACGCACCGCCCTGGTGGAGCGCTCCGAGGCGATCGCCGCGCAGGACCTCTCCTCGGTGCAGTGGAAGAAGGTCACCGAGGAGATGAGCGCGCTGTTCGACGCGTGGCAGAGTCACCAGCAGAACGGCCCCCGTCTCCCCAAGGGCACGGCCAACCAGCTCTGGAAGCGGTTCCGCGATGCCCGTGCCACGGTGGACCGTCAGCGCCGCGCGTTCTACGCCGAGCTCGACGAGACGCACAAGGCCGCCCGCGACCGCAAGACCCGGCTGGTCGAGCGCGCCGAGGCGCTCGCGCCGAAGGGCGTGGACGGCATCCCCGCCTACCGCGGGCTGCTGGACGAGTGGAAGGCCGCCGGCCGCGCCGGACGCAAGGCCGACGACGCGCTCTGGGCCCGGTTCAAGGCGGCGGGAGACGCGCTGTACTCGGCCCGCGCCGAGCAGGCCGCGGCCACCGAGGCCGAGTCCGCGCCGCGCATCGAGGCCCGCACCGCCCTGCTCGAAGAGGCCAAGGCCGTCGCCGACGAGCCCAACCTCGCGAAGGCGCGTGCGCTGCTCACCCGGATCCAGCGGCAGTGGGACGACGTCGGCCGCATCTTCCCGCGCGAGAAGGAGCGGGCGCTCGACGACCGGCTGCGCGCGATCGAGCAGGAGCTGAAGTCGCGTGAGGACGTCGACTGGAAGCGCAACAACCCGGAGACCAAGGCCAGGGCCGGGGCGATGAGCGAGCAGCTGCTGCAGGCCATCGAGAAGCTCGAGGCCGAGCGCGACGCCGCCGAGAAGTCCGGCGACGCGAAGGCGCTGAAGCAGGCGACCGAGGCCCTTGAGGCCCGCCGCGCCTGGCTGAGCGCGCTCGAGGGCTGAGCCGAGCCGGAGTTGTCCACAGGGCGGGGATCCTCGGATCCCCGCCCTGTGCCGTGTCACGCAGACTGGGCGGATGCACCCCGCGTTCCTGCATCTGCCCGGCGACCGGCTCTCCCCGGCCGAGCTGAGCGCGGCGCGCATCGACGGTGACGTGGTCGAGCTGGGCGAGGCGTACGCTCCGGCCGACCTCGTCGAGACGGCCGCACTGCGCATCGCCTCACTCGCCCCGCTCCTGCACGGCCTCCCCGACGCCGCGTTCGCCGGGATGAGCGCCGCGTGGATCCACGGCGCCGGGGACGCTCCGCCCCGGCTGCACGAGCTGCAGAGCTCGACCGGGCGGCGGCTGCGCAGCTCTCCCACGCTGCGGCTGCTGGTGCACGATCCGGGTCTGGATCGCCAGGACGTGCGGCGCATCGCCGGACTCGCGGTCGTCACGCCGGAGCGGACCCTGATCGACCTCGTCCGGTGGCCGGCCACGGTGCCGGAGCGCGAAGTCTGGGCCCGCGCACTCGCCCGCACCGATCCCGCGCTCGTCGCGCGCGCGACCGCACGCCTGTCCGCGATCCCTCGCGGGCCCGGCCACCAGCGCGCCGAGCGGTTCCTGGCGCGACTGGCCGCGTACCCCGAGCCGACGAGAGATCAGGACGAGGTCACGCGGTAGACGTCGTAGACGGCGTCGATGCGGCGGACCGCGTTGAGCACCCGATCCAGGTGCACCGTGTCGCCCATCTCGAACACGAAGCGGCTGAGCGCCAGGCGGTCGGAGGTGGTCTGCACGGTCGCCGAGAGGATGTTCACGTGATGCTCGCTGAGCACGCGCGTCACGTCGGACAGCAGCCCGCCGCGATCCAGCGCCTCGACCTGGATCTGCACCAGGAACACGCTCCGCGCGGTCGGCGCCCACTCGACCTCGACCATGCGATCCTTCTCGGCCGAGAGCGCCTTCACGTTCACGCAGTCCGAACGGTGCACGGACACGCCGCTCCCCCGCGTCACGAAGCCGACGATCTCGTCGCCCGGGACCGGCGTGCAGCACTTCGCGAGCTTGACCAGGATGTCGGCCGCGCCACGGACCAGCACGCCGGAGTCGCCCTCGCGCGGGATCCGGCTGCGACCGTGCTGCGGGATGTCGATCGCGCCGGTCGTCGTGTCCTCTGCCGTGGAGATCAGCGCGCTGACCTTCTCCAGCACGGACTGCGTGGACACGTGTCCCTCGCCGACCGCCGCGTACAGCGCCGAGACGTCCTCGTAGCGCAGCTGGTGCGCGACCTCCGTGAACGACTCCTGATTCATCAGGCGCTGCAGCGGCAGGTTCTGCCGGCGCATCGCGCGGGCGATCGCCTCCTTGCCCTGCTCGATCGCCTCCTCGCGGCGCTCCTTCGTGAACCAGCCGCGGATCTTGTTCCGCGCCCGGGTGCTCTTCACGAACGTCAGCCAGTCCTGGCTGGGCCCGGCGTCGGGGTTCTTCGACGTGAACACCTCGACCACGTCGCCGCTGTTCAGCGTGGTCTCCAACGGCACCAGGCGCCCGTTCACCTTGGCGCCCATGGTGCGGTGGCCGATCTCGGTGTGCACCGCATACGCGAAGTCGACCGGCGTGGCGCCGAAGGGCAGCCCGATCACCCGGCCCTTCGGCGTGAAGACGTAGACCTCCTTGGCGCCGATCTCGAACCGCAGCGAGTCGAGGAACTCGCTCGGGTCCGCCGTCTCGGCCTGCCAGTCGGAGATGTGCGCGAGCCAGGTCATGTCGGCGTCCGTGGTGGACGCCTTCGCGCCGCCGTTCATCCGCTCCTTGTACATCCAGTGCGCGGCGACGCCGAACTCCGCCTGCTGATGCATCTCGTGCGTGCGGATCTGGATCTCGACGGTGCGGCCGCCGGGGCCGATCACGGTCGTGTGCAGCGACTGGTAGAGGTTGAACTTCGGGGTCGCGATGTAGTCCTTGAACCGGCCCGGCAGCGGCGTCCAGCGGGCGTGGATCGCGCCCAGCACCGCGTAGCAGTCGCGGACCGTCCCGACCAGCACGCGGATCCCGATCAGGTCGTAGATGTCGTCGAACTCGCGGCCGCGCACGACCATCTTCTGGTAGACGGAGTAGAGCTGCTTGGGACGACCGGCGACCTTGCCGCGCACGCGCAGGTCGCGCAGGTCGGTCTCGACGGCGTCGACGACCTCGCGGATGTACTTCTCGCGCTGCGGGGTGCGCTGCTTGATCAGGCTGTCGATCTCCGCGTAGATCTTCGGGTGCAGCACGGCGAAGGAGAGGTCCTCGAGCTCGGACTTGATCGCCTGGATTCCGAGCCGGTGCGCGAGCGGCGCGTAGATCTCGAGCGTCTCGGTCGCCTTCTTGGCCGCCTTCGCGGGAGGGACGAAGCCCCAGGTGCGGGCGTTGTGCAACCGGTCGGCGAGCTTGATGATGAGCACGCGGATGTCCTTCGACATCGCCACGATCATCTTGCGGACCGTCTCGGCCTGCGCGCTGTCGCCGTACTTGACCTTGTCGAGCTTGGTGACGCCGTCCACGAGCATCGCGACCTCGTCGCCGAACGTGGCGGTGAGGTCCGTGAGCGCGTAGCCGGTGTCCTCGACGGTGTCGTGCAGGAGGGCGGCGGCGATCGCCCGCGGTCCGAGTCCGAGATCGGCGAGGATCTGCGCCACCGCGAGCGGGTGCGTGATGTACGGCTCGCCGCTCTGCCGCTTCTGGCCCTGGTGCTTCTCGGCCGCGACCGCGTAGGCGCGCTCGATGATCGCGAGGTCGCCGCGCGGATGGTTCTGGCGGACGGTGCGGATCAGGTTGTCGAGGTCGTTGATCCTCGGCGCGCGCGAGAAGATCCGCGGCACGAGCCTGCGCAGACTCGAGCCTTGAGCCGTACCGGCCTCGCTCATCCGACCTCCCGGCTGATCATCCTACGCGCGGAGAGGACGCCGGGACGCATCGAGGGATCAGACCTCCACCGCGACGACCGTGGCACGGGAACGGGCCCCGAGCACGCGCTTGTCGTGATCTTTGATCGTCGCCTCGTTCTCGCGGAACAGCGAGTAGAGCGGCGCCGCCACGAACAGCGTCGAGTAGGTGGCCACGATGATCCCGACGAAGATCGACAGCGAGATGTCGGTCAGCGTCTGCGCACCGAGCCAGAACGCGCCGATGAACAGGATCGCGCCGACCGGCAGCGCCGCGATGATCGCGGTGTTGATCGAGCGCACCAGGGTCTGGTTGACCGCGAGGTTTACGGACTCGCCGAACGTCCGGGAGGACTTCGCGCCCTCCTCGGTGGTGTTCTCGCGGATCTTGTCGAACACGACCGTGGTGTCGTACAGCGAATACGCCAGGATCGTCAGGAAGCCGATCACGGCGGCCGGGGAGATCTCGAAGCCGGCCAGCGCGTACACGCCGATCGTGATGATCAGCACGTCCAGCAGGCCGAGGATGGCCGCGGCCGACATCTTCCAGGTGCGGAAGTAGAACGCCAGGATGAGGAACGTGAGGGCGAGGAAGATCGCGAGGCCCCACAGCGACTGGCGGGTGACGTTCTCGCCCCAGCTCGGGCCGATGAACGAGGTGTTCACCTTGTCGGTCGGGACGTCGTAGGCCTTCGCCAGCGCCGCGGCGACCTGCGTGGTCTGGTCGTTCGACATCTGCGCGGTCTGCACGCGGATGTCGCGATTGCTGACCGTGGTGACCTTGGTGGTGACGGAAGGAGTGACCGCGTGCACGGCCGTCGTCGCGATGCTCTGGTCGCGGTTCGCGGGCGACTCGACCGTGAACTGCGAGCCGCCGGTGAACTCGATCGAGAACTGCACGGGCCGCAGCAGCGGCACGAGCGCGGATCCGATGACGAGCAGGATCGCGATGACGAACCAGATCCGCCGCCTGCCGACGAACGGGAAGGAGGTCTTGCCGGAGTAGAGGTCGTTGCCGAACTCGTTCATGGAGCGCATCAGTCGTTCCCCTCGTTCCCGGAGCGCCCCGCGCCCGTGTCGGCGGCGGCGAGAGCCTCCGCCCGCTTGCGCTCGGCGATGGTCTGGCGGCGCTCCGCTTCGCCGCGGGAACGGCTCGCCCTGGCCGCCTTGCCCTGCGATGCCGGAGCGACCTCGCGGTACTCGGTGCGCGTGCGGTAGACCGCGCCGAGCGCCTCCGGGTCCATGCCGGACAGCGGGTGCCCGTCGCCGAAGAAGCGCGTGCGGGCGAGCAGCTGCATCACCGGGTGCGTGAAGATCACGAAGATCCCCACGTCGATGAGAGTGGTGAGACCGAGCGTGAACGCGAAGCCCTTCACCGTGGCGTCGGCCAGGATGTACAGCACCACGGCGGCGAGCACGTTGATGGACTTGGAGATGTAGATCGTGCGCTTGGCACGCGCCCAGCCGTCCTCGACCGCGCCGGTGATCGACTTGCCGTCGCGCAGCTCGTCCCTGATGCGTTCGAAATAGACGATGAACGAGTCCGCGGTGAAACCGATCGACACGATCAGGCCCGCGACGCCGGCGAGCGACAGGCGGAAGCCCATCCGCCAGCCGAGGATGCAGATGATCACGTAGGTGAGCACCGCCATCACTGCGATCGAGGCGACGATCACGAAGCCGAGCGCCCGGTAGCTGAGCAGAGAGTAGAGCGCGACGAGGCCCAGGCCGATGAGGCCGGCGATGAGGCCGATCTGCAGCTGCTGCGATCCGAGCGTGGCGGAGATGGTGTCCGAGCTCTGCACCGTGAAGCTGATCGGCAGGGCGCCGAACTTGAGCTGGTCGGCGAGGCTCTTCGAGCTCTCCTGGGTGAAGGATCCGCTGATCGACGGACGGCCGTCCAGGATGATGCCGTTCATCGACGGGGCGGAGATGACGGAGCCGTCGAGGACGAACGCGAACTGGTTGCGCGGCGTCTGGTTCTGCTGCGTGAAGGCGTAGAGGCGCTGGCTGACCTTGCCGAACGCGTCGGTGCCCTTCCCGTTGAAGGTCAGGTTGACCTCCCACTGGCCGTTCTGCTGGTTCATGCCGGCCTGCGCGTCGGTGATCGACGTGCCGTCCAGCTCGACGGGCCCGAGCAGGTACTTCGCCTGACCGCTGCTGTCGCACGCGATGAGCGGCTGGTCGGCGGGCAGCTTGGCGGCGTCGCGCTTGGTCTTGCAGTCGTAGGCGAGGAACTCCGCCTGCAGCTTCGGCGTGATCCAGGACAGGTCGCTGCCGTCCGTCGGCGACGCCGTGGGGGTGGAGGCGAGGTCGGGCGCAGGCGTCGGATACGGAGTGGACTTGCCGTCGCCGCCCACGAACGAGGTGGCCGGGTTGGTGGCTGCGAGCACCGCGCGCAGCTCCATCTTCGCGCTCGCCTGGATGCGCTCCCGGGTGGCCTGGTCGGCCTTGCCCGCGATCTGCACCACGATGTTGCGTCCGCCCTCGGTGGTGATGTCGGACTCGCCGACCCCGGAGGCGTCCACGCGCTGACGGATGATCTGCGCGGCCTGGTCGAGCTGGTCCGCGCTCGGGTCCTTGCCGTCGGCGGTCTGCGCGCTCAGGATGATCTGCGTGCCGCCCTGCAGGTCGAGGGCGAGCGAGGGCGTCCAGGAGCTCTTGCCGAAGCCGTAGACGCCGACGGCGTTCAGGCCGAAGAGCACCGCCACGATGACGAGCAGGCCGAGCAGGACCCGCCAGGCGTGCTTGACGGGGGAAGAAGATGCCACGAAGGTTCTTCGCTTTCTAGGAGAGCGGGCTTTCTACGTGCGCGGGAGCGCGTCAGTTCTTGTCGTCCGCCTCGCGCTCCAGGCGGGCGCGGGTCTCCTCGGCGGACTCGATGCGGACGTCGCCGTCCTTGGCGGGGCGCTCGTCGAGCGGGGTCTGGTCGTCGAGAGGCGTGTGCGCCTCGGCCGCTGCGGACTCCGCGGCCGTCGCGTCCTGGTCCTCGTTCACGACGCGCAGGATCGCCTGGGAGTGCACCTCGATGATCACGCCGGGCGCGATCTCCACGCGGGCCGGACGGTCGAGGTTGTCGGGGTCGAACTCGACGATCGTGCCGTACAGGCCGCCCTGCATGAGCACGCGGGCACCGGCGACGGTCTCGCGAGCCTTCTGCTCCTGCTCCTCCTTCATGCGCTTGTTGCGCCGACGGGTGCTGAACACCATGAAGACGAGGAGGATCGCGAGGACGAAGAAGAGCCCGTACTGCGAGAAGAAGGTCATGATGTTCATTCGGGAACAGGGCCTTTCGGGCGTGCGCGCCACCGATGGCGCGCGAAAAAAGGGGATGGTGGAAGTCTTCAGCGATTATAGGTCATCGAAGAGCGCCGACCCCTCGGGGTGCGACGCGCCGAGGTGGGCGTAGGCCTCCGGCATCGCGATCCGGCCGCGCGGGGTGCGCCCCAGGAAGCCGATGCGGACGAGATACGGTTCGACGACGCTCTCGATGGTGTCCGGCTCCTCGCCGACCGAGACGGCGAGCGTGCTGAGCCCGACCGGTCCGCCGCGGAACCGGCGCACGATCGCGTCCAGCACCGCCCTGTCCAGCCGGTCGAGTCCGATCCGGTCGACGTCGTAGAGCTCGAGCGCAGCGCGGACGTCCTCGACGGAGGCCGAGGATCCGCCGCCGTGCACGAGCGCATAGTCGCGCACGCGCCGCAGGAGGCGGTTCGCGATGCGGGGCGTGCCCCGGGAGCGCCGTGCGATCTCCGCCCGGGCGATCGCGGGGACGGTCACTCCGAGCACGATCGCGGAGCGCTCGACGACGCGCTCCAGCTCGTCGGGCTCGTAGTACTCCAGGTGCGCGGTGAACCCGAAACGGTCGCGCAGCGGATTGGGCAACAGGCCGGATCGCGTGGTGGCGCCGACGAGCGTGAACGGGGCGAGGTCGAGCGGGATGCTGGTCGCCCCGGCTCCCTTTCCGACCATGATGTCGATCCGGAAGTCCTCCATCGCGAGGTACAGCATCTCTTCCGCAGAGCGCGCCATCCGGTGGATCTCGTCGATGAAGAGGACCTCGCCGGACGTGAGGCTGGACAGCAGCGCGGCGAGGTCGCCGGCGTGCTGGATCGCCGGGCCGCTGGACATGCGCAGCGGCCGCTTGCTCTCGTGCGCGACGATCATCGCGAGCGTCGTCTTGCCGAGCCCGGGAGGCCCGGAGAGCAGGATGTGATCGGCCGGACGCTCCTGGATCCGGGCGGCCTCGAGCAGCAGCTTCATCTGCCCGCGCACCTTGTGCTGGCCGACGAACTCGTCCAGGCTCGTGGGGCGCAGGGCGCCCTCGATCGCGAGTTCGACCTCGTCGACGACCTCGCCGGAGTCCTGGAACTCAGCCACGGGCGCCTCCCTGCGCGGCCGCTGCGGGTCCGAGCGTGGCGAGGGTGCGCCGCAGCAGCAGCGCGACGGATCCGCGCTCGGTCTCGCTCGCGTCGGCGACGCTGCGCTCGGCGGCATCCGCGGCGACGCGCTCGGTCCAGCCAAGGCCGATGAGCGCGGCCACGAGCTGCGTGCTGATCTCGTCGGGGATCGATGTCGTCGCAGCGGTCGCGACCGGCGCCTGCAGCTTGCCGGCCAGCTGCACGACGATGAGCTTGGCGGTCTTCGGGCCGATCCCGGAGACACGGCGGAACGGCGCGTCGTCGTCGGCGGCCACCGCCGCGGCGATCTGATCGACCGAGAGATGCGAGAGCACCCCGAGTGCGGACTTCGGGCCCACGCCGGTCACCCCGAGCAGATGGCCGAACACCTCGAGCTCGGTGGCGTCCGCGAACCCGTAGAGCGACAGTGCGTCCTCCCGCACGATGAGCGACGTGTGCAGCCGCAGCTCGTGCCCGACCCTGGCCGTGTGCGCGACGTCGCCGGGCACGGCCACGAAGAATCCGACCCCGCCGACCTCGATGACGACGGAATCCGAGGTCGCGGACAGCACGATGCCGCGCAGAGAGGAGATCATGGCAGAAGTCTACGCACCGGCTCGTAGATATGTTCGAGCGACACGCTCGGCGTCCGCCCAGGCCTTCTGCGCCGGCGTGAGCGCGCCGTCGGCCGTCCCTGCGGACAGTCCTGGCCCGCGCCATGCGTGGCACAGCGCGATCGCGAGAGCGTCGGCCGCGTCGGCGGGCTGCGGGGGCGCGTCCAGTCGCAGGATCCGGGCGATCATCGCCTGCACCTGCTTCTTGTCCGCGGATCCGTAGCCGGTCACGGCGGCCTTCACCTCGCTCGGGGTGTGGGTCGCGGCCGGCAGGCCGTACTCGGCGGCGATGAGCAGCGCGACGCCGCTCGCCTGCGCCGTGCCCATCACCGTGTGGCTGTTCTGCTGCGCGAAGACCCGCTCGACGGCGACCGCGACGGGCGCGTGCTCGGCGATCACCGCGCGGATGCCGGCGGCCACGGCGGCGAGCCTCTCGCCGATCGGCGCGTCCACCGGGGTCCGGATGACACCCACGTGCACCAGGGTGCCGCGGCGCCTCGCGTCGACATCGACCACGCCCACGCCGCATCGCGTGAGGCCGGGGTCGATGCCCAGGATCCGCCGCACTCCTGTCATCGCTCCAGGCTAGGCGCCGACGTCGCTTCCGGCGCCGAGGCGCTCCGCTGTCGCGGATCCGTCCAATGTCCCGGTCCCGCTGAGTGCCGCAGCCCGGGTACGCAGCGCGTCGAGCACGCCCCGCACGGCCGCTCGGTGCAGCGTTTCGGGGCGGGCGAGCACGTCGATGCGGCGCCGCGGGGCGGCATCCGCCACGATGGGGCGCTGCACCAGCCCGGGACCGACGTACACTCCGCCGGTATGCCGCGGCAGGAGCGCGACCGCATCGGAGACCGCGAGCACCGCGGTGGTGACGGCGTAGTCGTTGACACGGTGGCGGATCACCGGCTCACGTCCGCCGAGCGCCCCGAGGAGGTCGACCGAATCAGCCAGCGGATTGTCCGCATGCACGTTGATCCACTCGATGTCCGCGAGCTCCCCCGGTGCCACCGGCCCGGGCACGTCGAGGCGGTGTCCGCGCCGGAACGTCACATCGAGCGGCTCCTCCAGCAGCGGAATGACGCGGACGCCGGGGGGCCAGGCCGCCCGCCCCGGCAGGCGATGCGCGATGACGAGGTCGATGTCGGCGGTGAGCGCGGCGTAGCGGTCGTGCGCGACATCCCGGTCGGTCAGGGCGAGCACCGGTCGGCCGGGCAGGGCGGTCGCCAGAAGCGTCGGGAAGAAGGTCTGCGCCACGGAGGAGAGCGCGGAGACGGAGACCGTCGCATCCTCGGACCGGTGAAAGCGGGCGATCGCCTCCCGTGCATCCGTCAACGCAGTCTCCACCCCAATGGCGGCGTCGGCGAGCGCGTGGCCGGCGTCTGTGAGCACGGTGCGTCGGCCCTCCAGCCGGGTCAGGGCGACGCCGGCGCTGCGTTGCAGCGCCGCGAGCTGCTGCGAGACGGCCGAGGGCGTGAGCCGGAATGCCGCTGTGACCCGCGCGATCGATCCACGGTCGCGCAGTTCACGAAGAGCACGCAGCTGAGTCGGATCCATAAGCACAACTTATGCTCAAGGACAGAGATCGGCATCTTGTCTGTCCTCTCTGCCAGCGCGAGGGTGGACGGGTGCCGCTCCCCTCCCCTCGTCGTCCTCGCCTCCGCCTCGGCGACATGATGCTGCTCTCAGGGGCGGCCTGCTGGGGTTCCACATACCTGGTCGTCAAGGAGCTGCTGCCGGAGGCGGATCTCGCGCCGGTGCTCATCGCGACGCGCATGCTCATCTCGGCGGCTGCGCTGACGCTGTTCGCCCTCGTCCTGCGGCGCGGCCGGCCGACATCGCAGGAATGGCGTGCCGGGATCCTGCTCGGTCTTCCGCTCAGTGCCGTGTTCGCGCTGGAGACCTACGGGGTCGCGCTGACGAGCGCCACCAACGCCGGAGTCCTCATCGCGCTGTGCATCGTGCTGGTCCCGTTCGCGGAGTCCGCCGTACGGCGCACCCGGCTGCACGCCGGGGTCGTCATGCTCTGCGCAGTTGCAGTCGCAGGTGCCTGGCTGATCTCGTCGGGGGACGGGCTCACGATGCCCGGCACGGGTGATCTGCTCATCCTGGGTGCCGCGCTCGCCCGCGTCGCGCACGTGACGTCGTCGAGCGCTCTTCAGGCAGGCAGGTCGATGGATCCGTATCGGCTCACTGCGATCCAGCTCAGCACCGTCGGCCTCGCCTTCGCGATCCTCTGTCCTGTGATCGACGCGCCGGTCGGCAGGTTCTTCGCCGCCATGACGCCGACGCGGATCGGTGCGCTGTTGTACCTCGGGGTCGTGGCGGGCGCTGCGGTGTTCGTGATCCAGACCTGGGGCATCGCGGCGACCTCGGCGACGCACGCGGGACTGCTGCTGGGCACCGAGCCCGTCTGGGCTGCCCTCTGCGGCGTGCTCGTCGCAGGCGACCGGCTCGGCCCTGTCAGCGTGCTCGGGATCGTCGTGATGCTCATCGCGGTGCTCTGCGCGCAGCGCGCCTCCGTGCGTGTACAGCGGGGCGCGAGCGGGGAGCCCCCCGGAGCGGCGATCAGCGAGAGGTCGGGGCGGCCGTCGCCCGCGGGGGGCGGGGCCATCCCATCCGCCGCTGCGCCTCGTCCATGAAGACGGACTTCGCCCGGGTGTAGTCGTCGTAGTCGTCCGCGCCGGCGAATTCCGCCGCCAAAGCCCGCTTGTGCGCCGCGTAGTCCGCGCGGGCGCTGCCATCGGAACGGAGCCAGTCGCGGAAGCACAGCACGAAGTCGGCGAATGAGGAGTCCATGCGGCGCACATGCAGGATCACTCCGGGGTTCTGCGGATGCGGCTCCTCCCGGAAGAACAGCAGCTTCTCGTGATGAGCGGGAGAGGTTCCCGGTCGCGGAACGTCCCGGTCGACACCGGGGGAATCGGGACGGGATCCGCGCGCACGCCGGAATCCGCACGACGCCAGAGCGGTGCTCATCTGCGCCTCGTCGGGCAGCTCGGCCATGAGCAGCTGCAGGTCGAGGAAGCCCTTGGCATCGAGTCCGGGCACAGCGGTGGAACCGATGTGATCGAGTCGCAGCGGCTCCGGCGTCACCGCCGCGACCGCCCGGCGGATGCGTTCCAGCCAAGCCTCAGCGAGCGATGGCCACGCCGGATCATACGGGACGATCTGCGGCGCGGCCATCGAAGAGATTCTCGGCTTACTCGTCGTTCTCGAGCTCGGCCTGCACCTCGGACGTGAGGTCGAAGTTCGCGTACACGTTCTGCACGTCGTCGCTGTCCTCGAGGGCGTCGATCAGACGGAAGATCTTGCGCGCGGCCTCGGCGTCGATCTCGACCTTGAGGTTCGGCACGAACTCGACGTCGGCCGACTCGTATTCGATGCCGGCCTCCTGCAGGGCCGTGCGGACCGCGACGAGGTCGGAGGCGTCGGTGATGACCTCGAAGCCCTGCGCGTGCGGCTCGATCTCCTCGGCGCCCGCCTCGAGCGCCGCCATCATGACGTCGTCCTCGGTGGTGCCCTCGCCGTCGACCACGATCACGCCCTTGCGGGTGAAGTTGTAGGCGACGCTGCCGGGGTCGGCGAGCGTGCCGCCGTTGCGGGTGAGCGCGGTGCGCACCTCCGCCGCGGCGCGGTTCTTGTTGTCGGTGAGGCACTCGATCATGAGCGCGACGCCGTTGGTGCCGTAGCCCTCGTACATGATCGAGGAGTACTCGACCGACTCGCCGCCGATGCCGGCGCCGCGCTTGATCGCGCGATCGATGTTGTCCTTCGGGACGGACGTCTTCTTGGCCTTGAGCACGGCGTCGAACAGCGTCGGGTTGCCCGAGAGATCAGGGCCGCCGAGCTTGGCGGCGACCTCGATGTTCTTGATGAGCTTGGCCCACGACTTCGCACGCCGCGAGTCGATGACGGCCTTCTTGTGCTTGGTCGTGGCCCACTTGGAATGCCCGGACATATCTCTCCCGCTCGTGTCTCCCCGCGGAACGTCCCGCAGGGCATCGTCCATTCTAGAAGATCGCGGCGCGGCCGACCGCAGATCGGCATCGAGCGCGGGTCCTCAGGCCGCCGCGGCGCCTCGCCGTCGCCGGGCGGTGTCGAGCAGCCGCGCATGGAAACGGGACTCGCCGTTCATCTCCGGGTGGAAGCTCGTGCCGAGCAGGTTGCCCTGCTCGACGGCCACCACACCGCCGTCCGGCAGCGTCGCGATCGCCCGCGCCTGCGGACCGACCCGGGTGATCAGCGGAGCACGGATGAACGTGGCCGCGACCTCCCCGTCGATGCCGTCGACGGTCAGCTCCGTCTCGAACGACTCGACCTGGCCGCCGAACGCGTTCCGGGCGACCGTGACGTCGAGGCCGCCGAACGTCAGCTGCCCGTCGATCGCGCCCTCGATCTCGTCCGCGAGCAGGATCAGCCCCGCGCACGTGCCGTAGACCGGGAGACCGTCGCCGATCGCGACGCGCAGCGGATCCCGCAGCCCGAAGATCCGGGAGAGCTTGTCGATCACGCTCGACTCGCCGCCGGGGATCACCAGGCCGTCCAGGCCGTCCAGCTGCTCGGGGCGGCGGACGGAGACCGTCTCCGCCCCGAGCGAGGTCAGGATCGCGGCATGCTCGCGCACATCTCCCTGCAGCGCCAGCACGCCGATCCGGAGAGCGGATGTCACCAGCCGCGCTCCGCGAGCCGGTGCGGGGCGGGCAGGTCGGACACGTTGATGCCGACCATCGCCTCACCGAGTCCCCGGGAGACCTGGGCGATCACGGCGGGGTCGTCGTACGCGGCCGTCGCCTTGACGATGGCCGCGGCGCGGGCCTCGGGGTTGCCGGACTTGAAGATGCCGGATCCGACGAAGACCCCGTCGGCGCCGAGCTGCATCATCATGGCGGCGTCGGCGGGAGTCGCCACTCCCCCGGCCACGAACATGACGACCGGCAGCGCGCCCTTCTCAGCGATCTCGGAGACCAGCTCGTACGGGGCCTGCAGCTCCTTCGCCGCGACGTACAGCTCGTCCTTCGAGAGCGACGTCAGGCGCGCGATCTCGCCGCGGATGGTGCGGATGTGCTTCATCGCCTCGGACACGTCGCCGGTGCCGGCCTCGCCCTTGGAGCGGATCATGGCCGCGCCCTCGGTGATGCGCCGGAGCGCCTCGCCGAGGTTGGTCGCACCGCAGACGAAGGGCACGGTGAAGCCCCACTTGTCGATGTGGTTCACGTAGTCGGCCGGGGAGAGCACCTCGGACTCGTCGATGTAGTCGACGCCGAGCTCCTGCAGCACCTGCGCCTCGACGAAGTGGCCGATGCGCGCCTTCGCCATCACCGGGATCGACACGGCCGAGATGATGCCGTCGATCATGTCGGGGTCGCTCATGCGCGACACGCCGCCCTGGGCGCGGATGTCGGCGGGCACGCGCTCGAGCGCCATGACGGCGACGGCGCCGGCGTCCTCGGCGATCTTCGCCTGCTCGGGAGTGACGACGTCCATGATGACGCCGCCCTTGAGCATCTCCGCGAGGCCGCGCTTGACGCGACCGGTACCGGTGGTGGCTTCGGGTGCAAGTTCTGTCATAGGACAGATCATACGCTGTCTGAATCGATGCTCTCTGCGCGAGGACTGCGCGACGACGGCGCGGGAATGGCGCGGGGGTGGCGCAGGGAGGACGTGCTCGGGATGGGAGGATCGAGGGATGAAGATCCTCTCGATCCAGTCCGCCGTCGCGTACGGCCACGTGGGCAACTCCGCCGCGGTCTTCCCGCTCCAGCGCATCGGCGTGGAGGTCCTGCCGGTCTACACGGTGAACTTCTCCAACCACACCGGCTACGGCACCTGGCGCGGTCCGCTCATCGCGCCCGAGGACGTGCGCGAGGTCATCACGGGCATCGCGGAGCGCGGCGTGCTGGGCGAGGTCGACGCCGTGCTGAGCGGCTACCAGGGCGGCGAGGGCATCGCCGAGGTCATCGTCGATGCGGTCGCGCGGGTCAAGGCCGCCAACCCGAACGCGGTGTACGCGTGCGACCCGGTCATGGGCAACGCGAAGTCGGGCTGCTTCGTCGCCCCGGCCATCCCCGAGCTGCTCCGCGACCGGGTGGTGCCGGTGGCCGACATCATCACCCCGAACCAGTTCGAGCTCGGCTATCTGACCGGCACGTCGCCCGACTCGCTGGAGTCCACGCTCGCCTCGATCGACGCGGCGAGGGCGATGGGTCCGCGCACGGTGCTCGTCACGAGCGTGGAGCGCCCCGACCGCCCCGAGGGGACCGTGGAGATGCTCGCCGTCGACGATCAGGGCGCGTGGATCGTGCAGACCCCGCAGCTGCCGATGAAGGCGAACGGATCCGGCGATGTGACCGCAGCGCTGTTCACGGCGCACTACGTCCGCTCGGGATCCGCGGCCGAGGCGCTCCGGAAGACGGTGTCGAGCGTGTTCGACCTGCTCGCGCTCACGCTCGAGTCGGGCGATCGCGAGCTCCGGCTGATCGAGGCGCAGGAGTTCTACGCGCACCCGCGCGAGCAGTTCGAGGTCACGCGAGTCCGCTGAGGTCCGCCGGGGAACCCGACGGCCCCTGCCGCTTGGGTCCCGGTTCAGGCAGGCCAGGCCGCGGCGACCGTGTTGCGCACGTCGCCGAGCAGCTGCGGCAGCGCCTTGGTCTTCGCGATGATCGGGAAGAAGTTCGCGTCGCTGCTCCACCGCGGGACGACGTGCTGGTGCAGATGGGCGTCCACGCCCGCGCCTGCCACGGCGCCCTGGTTCATGCCGATGTTGAAGCCGTCGCAGCGCGAGGTCTCCGCGAGCACTCGCATCGCCGTCTGGGTGAGGTCGCCGATCTCCGCCACCTCCTCCGCCGTCGCCTGGTCGTACGTCGCGATGTGGCGGTACGGGCAGACCAGCAGATGGCCGGAGTTGTACGGGAACAGGTTCAGCAGCACGTAAGCGGTGCGTCCGCGAGCGACGATCAGCCGCTCCTCGTCCGAGTGCTTGGGCGCGTCGCAGAACGGGCACTCCTCGCGCAGCGGCTCGGGCCCGGCCTGGATGTAGGTCATCCGGTGCGGCACCCAGAGGCGCTGGAACTCGTCGGGGACGCCGGCGAGGTGCGCGGCATCCTCGAGCACGGACTCCTCGCCGGTTCCTGCGCCGCCGGCGACCGTCACGCGAGCTCGCCCGCCGTCTGCAGGTCGCCCGCGGACGAGACCAGCGCGTGGTCCTCGACCGCGCGGCGCACCCGTTCGACCGCCTCGGCGAGCGGCACGCCGTTCTCCTGGGATCCGTCCCGGAACCGGAACGAGACCGTGCCGGCGGCGCGGTCCTGCTCCCCTGCGATGAGGATCAGCGGGATCTTGCCCGTGGTGTGGTTGCGGATCTTCTTCTGCATCCGCTCGTCGGAGTGATCGACCTCGGCGCGCACGCCCACCGCCCGGAGCGCCGCGACCGCGTCGTCCAGGTAGTCGGCGAACTCCTCTGCCACGGGGACGCCCATGACCTGCACGGGCGACAGCCACAGCGGGAAGTCGCCGGCGTAGTGCTCCAGCAGGATCGCGAAGAATCGCTCGATCGAGCCGAACAGCGCACGATGGATCATGATCGGGCGCTTCTTCTGCCCGTCCTTGTCGGTGAACTCCAGCCCGAACCGTTCGGGCAGGTTCGGGTCCACCTGGACCGTGGACAGCTGCCACACGCGCCCGATCGCGTCGGTGGTCTTCAGGTCGATCTTCGGGCCGTAGAACGCGGCCTCGCCCGGCACCTCGGTGAGCTTGAGGCCGGAGGCGAGGGCGACGTTGCGCAGCGCGTTCGTGGAGTAGTCCCAGAACTCCTCGGTCCCGATCCACTTCTCCTTCTCGTCGTCGCGCATCGACAGCTCGAGCTCGAAGTCGCTGAGCCCGAAGTCGCGGAGCATGGACAGGATGAACTCGAGCACCTTGGTGACCTCGGACTCGAGCTGGTCGGGGGTCACGAACAGGTGCGAGTCGTCCTGCGTGAAGCCGCGCACGCGGGTGAGGCCGTGCAGGGCCCCGGACAGCTCGTTGCGGTAGACGGTGCCGTTCTCGGCGAAGCGCAGGGGCAGGTCGCGGTAGCTGCGCGCGCGCTCCTTGTAGATCAGGATGTGCATCGGGCAGTTCATCGGCTTCAGGTAGTAGTCCTGGCCCTGCTTGGTGACATGCCCGTCGGCGTCGCGCTCCTCGTCCATCCGGATCGGCGGGAACATTCCGTCCCTGTAGGTGACGAGGTGGTTCGAGGTGAGGAACAGATCCTCCTTCGAGATGTGCGGCGTGTACACGTAGTTGTAGCCGGCCTCGATGTGCCGGCGGCGGGCGTGCTGCTCCATCTCGCCGCGGATGATGCCGCCGCGGGGGTGCCAGACCGACAGGCCGGATCCGATCTCGTCCGGGAAGGAGAACAGGTCGAGCTCCTTGCCCAGGCGCCGGTGGTCGCGCTTCGCGGCCTCCTCGAGACGCTGCTGGTAGGCGCGCAGCTCGTCCTTGCTCGGCCAGGCGGTGCCGTAGATGCGCTGCAGCTGCGGGTTCTTCTCGGATCCGCGCCAGTACGCGGCCGCGATGCGGGTGAGGTCCCAGCCGTTCCCGATCAGACGGGTGCTCGGCAGGTGCGGTCCGCGGCAGAGATCCTTCCAGACGACCTCGCCGTCCTTGCTGACGTTGTCGTAGATGGTGAGTTCGCCCTCGCCCACCTCGACCGAGGCGCCTTCCACCTTGTGCGCGGCGCTGGTCGCTGCCGCGGTCCCCGAGCCCGTCGAAGGGCCCTTGAGGCCGATGAGCTCGAGCTTGAACGGCTCGTCGGCCAGTTCGACCCGCGCCTCGTCGTCGGTGACCACGCGACGCACGAAGCGCTGCCCCTCGCGCTGGATCCGCTGCATCTCCTTCGAGATCGCCTTCACGTCCTCAGGGGTGAACGGGGTGTCCACGCCGAAGTCGTAGTAGAAGCCGTCGGTGATGGGCGGGCCGATGCCGAGGTTGGCCTGCGGCTTGATCCGCTGCACCGCCTGGGCGAGCACGTGCGCGGTGGAGTGACGCAGGATCGCGAGGCCCTCCGGGCTGTCGATCGTGATGGGCTCGACGACGTCGCTCTCGGTCACCAGCGCGGCGAGGTCCTTCTGCTGGCCATTGACGAGCATCGCGACAACAGAGCGGTCGCTGAACGGGCCGTCCGGGCCGTACAGGGCGAAGCCGTCGCAGGGGTAGGACGGCGCCGAAGAGGGGGACACAGGGTTCTCAGACAAGGGGAGTTCTCCAGATAAGGCGATGATCTCGGCTGCTCAGCTTCGGGCGCAGAAGCGCCCTGCCCGCTCAGGCCTTGAGCGTTCGCGTGCCGGCGAGCACGACCGCCGTCGTGTGCGTCTTCCGGGCGAAGTCCATGGCAGAATCCTACGCCGGTCCGTCCGACGCCCCATCCAGGGCGCCGTGACGCGCCTCGCCGAGCGCCTCGTCCAGGTGGCGCTGCGCGAGGCGCCAGCCGCCGGCCTCGTACGCCACGACGACGAAGACCGGACCGGCGAGCACGACGAGCAGGCACGCCCACAGCGGCGCCCCGGTGAACGCGATCACGAGTCCGAGCGCGGGCAGCAGCATCGCGACCGCGTGCAGCGGCAGGCCCTTCATGAACCGGTGCACGAGGTAGGAATGCAGCATCGAGACCGACACCATGAAGACGAGGACCGGGACCGCGATCATCAGGATCACCGTCGGCGTCGCGAGCGGATCCTCATGGCGGTAGGCGTACCCGATGGTGTGCAGGCCCGCGCCCACGGCCGCGACGCTCGCGAAGATGAGAGCGTGCCCGTACCCCCACACGAACGACCGTTCGCGCCGCACCGCGAGGATCGCCCCGGACGGCATCATCGTGTACGACCACCAGAGCGCGAAGGTCATGGCCACGCCCGCGCCGATCACGACGACCGCATCGCCGGTCCAGCCCTGGGTCTCGGAGACCTCCTGCGCCGCCGCGAGGGTGCCGATCACCGTCTCGCCGAGCGCGATGATCGTCAGCAGCGAATAGCGCTCGGCGATGTGGTGCGGATGCCACGGCGTGCCGCGCCGATCGCCGTCGCCCTTGCGCTCGGCGACGAGCGGACCGCCGAGCTCGATCAGCCAGCAGACGGCCGCTGCGGCGAAGCCCGCGCCGATCGGGAGCGGCGCCCAGGCCACGACCACCCAGCCCAGCTGCGCGACCGCGATGAAGACGACGTAGGTGAGCGCGTGCCGGCGGTACGCCGGGTCGCGGGAGGCCCGCAGCCACTGCGCGAGCAGCCCGACGCGCATGACGATGTAGCCCGCGACCATGATCCGGTTGTCGAAGACGCCGTGGTCCTCGAGCGACTCGAACATCCGCGGCAACCCGATCGCGAGCACGATGACTCCCGCCATCTGCACCATCGTGAAGAGCCGGAAGAGCCAGTCGTCGGTGTCGAAGGCGGACGCGAACCAGGAGAAGTTGATCCACGCCCAGATGATCGCGGCGACCGCGAACGCGAAGGCTCCTACCGCCGCTCCCCCGTGTCCGGCGGCGACGCCCGAGGCGAACTGCGCGCCGGCGACGCCGAACGCCGCCGCGAAGACCAGGTCGTACAGCGCCTCCAGCGGGGTCGCCGCGCGGTGCGACTCATGCCGTGTCCGTCCGCGCATCGGGCGGAGCCCATGCCGGTATCGTTCGCCGTCGTCGGGCATGCCTGTCCCCCATCTGTCCGGAATCGCGCAGCGTCCAACCTAGCGCGGGGCTCGGCAGGCGGGTCCGCCGGGGTTGCGGCGACGCTCCAGGAGCGCCAGCGCCGCGGCCACCGCCTTGATCACGGGGATCTCGCCGAAACGCTGCTCCTCCGCCCGGATCAGCCGGGCGCCGAGGTCGGGCCGCTGGCCGCGCAGATACCCGCGGGCCTTCTCGGCGTGCAGCGCGTTGGACACGATCGCGATCTCCTCCGTTTCCTCCAGGAGCGGGATCGAGTTGCGGATGTTCTCCGCGGTGGATCGGCTCTCGGTCTCGAGCAGGATCGGGCCCGAGTATCCGCGCCTCCGGACGTAGCGCGCCAGGATCCTCGCCTCCGGCTCCGCGGCGCGCACGGCTCCCCCGGAGAGGATCAGGCGGTCGTCCGGCCCGCTCAGGGTGCGCAGTCCGGCGCGGACCCGGTAGCGGTTGACCGCGTTCGCGCGGTCGCCGCGGTTGCCGAAGCCGAGCACGAGCACCGTCCGGCGTGCACCCGTCCGGCCCGGCCCGACGCCGCGCGCACTCGCCCTGGCCGAGACCACCTCGCCCCAGAACAGGAAGCCGACACCGACGACGACCGGAACCGACGCCACGACCAGCGACTTGATCCGCATGGGACCAGGTTAGGAGTCCCTGCGGCCCCTTCGCGGCGACGCGGCACCGCCCCAGGATCCGGATACGGCGGACTCCCGCGTCAGAGGTGCGGCGGCTTGGGCGGGTGCGGCCGGACGACGCCGTCGGTCGGTGCGGGAAGGGCGCTCCCGTCGCGGGTGACGAGCGCCGGCATGGGCGTTCCGAGCGGTCCCTGCCACGGCTGCGGCGCGACCGGTGCCGGCGCGGGCTGCGGCGGTGTCGGCTGCACGATCGCCGAGCCGGGCGCCGGCGGCACCGGCCGGGTGAGCGTCGGGTCGATCAGATGAGCGAGGGACGGAGCCGCGTCGACCCGCGGCACGCCCATCGCGGGCAGCCCGAGCAGGTCCATGATCGTCTTCGGGATCGACGCATGCGAGTGCCATTCCGGGTCGATCCGCTGCGGCACCATCCCGCCGAACATCAGCAGCGGGATCCGCGAACCGCCGATCGCCTGGAACCCGTCCGGATGCAGCGCGTCGGGCACCGTCTCGATGTCCGGCGTCTGGACGGAGTCCGCGTAGCCGCCCCAGTCGTCCCAGGTGAGGATGAAGGTCGTCTGCTCCCAGCCGCCGCCGTCGATCACGGCCTGCACGCGGTCCCAGACCAGGTTCTGGCCGTCGGTCACGTAGCTGGGGTTGCTCACCATCGGCGGATGCTCGTCGTAGCCCGCGGGACTCCACACGTAGCAGATCTGGGGCAGTTCGCCGCCCTTCGCCATCGGGATGAAGTCCTTCGGCGGGTGCACGTGCGCGGAGCCCGGCGTCTCGTTCAGGGTCTTGTAGAACTTGGTCGGGTAGCCGCCCTGGTCGGGGAAGGCGCCCCAGGACACGCCGGCCTGCTCCGCCACCGAGAAGATCGACGGGATGTCCCAGACCGGATGCGCACCGATGAACGGCGGGTTCTTCAGGGTCGGCATCTGACCGCCGATCGCCAGCATGTGCCCCGGTGTCGAGTTCGATCCGGAGCCGAAGTGGTGGTCGCTGAACACGAACTGCTTGGCCAGCCAGCTGTAGTACGGGATCACGGCATCGTTGTCGATCTGCGCCGCCAGCGCCGGGTAGTCGCCCATCGCGAAGTGCACCCAGGCGTTGCGGTCGTGCGGCTGGTCGAAGTTCGGCGGAGCGGCGAGGAGGTCGCCGTGGTTCGCCACGGCCGCACCCCACGCCGCCATCGTCGCGAAGTAGAAGTCGGTGGTCTTGTTCTCCTGGATGAACACGACCACTCGGTGCCCTGCCGTCGCCTGTGCCATCATCGTCCGCTCTCCGGCTCGATCCCCCACGCTCACACAACCACGGCGTGACATCGAGCACCAGGGGCGGGCCGGATCTCTCAGGCGCGTCATCAGGAACCGGGCGGGACGGATCGAACGCGATCACCACACGCGAACCACGGAAGCAGCGTTCGGCGCGATCAGCTCAGGGTCGGCGCGGTGAGATCCGGGTAGTCGCGTCGCCACCCGCGCAGCGTGCCGTCATCCATGACCTGGTGCACCGTGCCGCCGCGCCCCGCCATGCGGACCGCGAGGCTCATCGGCGTCGCAGGGCGGCCCCCTTCCAGCAGGGCGTCCGCGACGTGCTGGAGAGCGACCGCATACGTGAAGTCGTCGCCGACGCTCCACACGCCCTCAACGGGCGCATCGGGCGCGTCCGCGATGACCGTCACGAGATCAGTGACCGCGTCCGTGCGGTCCGGCCCCATGGTTCCGATGCTCCACAACATGACGCGCTCCCAGGTGTTCGTTCCAGCCCCTATCGCCGGGGATCCGGAATCTACCGCCCACCACCGACACCGGACCGGCGCTGGGTGTGGCCCCCGAAGCGATGGAGAAGCCGGCAAGGCCGGACACTCCGCCATCAACGACAAAACCCCCGGCTGACCGGGGGTTTCTGTTGTGCGCGATACTGGGATCGAACCAGTGACCTCTTCCGTGTCAGGGAAGCGCGCTACCGCTGCGCCAATCGCGCCTGTTCAGGCTATTCAGTTGAAGAGCGAGGTGGCGACGGGATTCGAACCCGTGTAAACGGCTTTGCAGGCCGGTGCCTAGCCTCTCGGCCACGCCACCATGTGGATTCGAACCCACATGCCGAAGCCCCCGAAGGGGCTCCTGCACTGGAGCGGATGACGAGACTCGAACTCGCGACCCCAACCTTGGCAAGGTTGTGCGCTACCAACTGCGCTACATCCGCGTTTTGTGTTTCCCCGGTGTCCCGGGCACTTGAAATACATTAGCCGAGGTTCTGCGCATCGCCAAACCGACGCCCGTTCTCGGGCGTGTCCACGGGATACCGCCGCGAGACCCTTCACCCGCCCCCGCTCGAGCGACAGAAACCGCGCCACGCCCGGGCTGCGGTCGCGGTCGGCGGCGCCCTCGGGGATCCGGTATGCTCTTCATCTGTGCCCAGCGCACGACAACTTCACAGGGGCGATTGGCGCAGTTGGTAGCGCGCTTCCTTCACACGGAAGAGGTCGTCGGTTCGAGTCCGGCATCGCCCACCACACTCGGTGTCTGCACCACCCTTCGCGCTCGGAGCCGGCGACTTGACCTGGACCATGGTCCAGGTCACACAATGTCGCGATGGACACTCTGCAGCTTCCCACGACCGACATCCGGGTCCCGCCGTTCGCTATCGGTGCGATGTTCTGGGGCACCACCGTCTCCAGCGATGTCGCGCATCGCATCCTCGACCGCGCCGTGGACCTCGGCGCGAACTTCATCGACACGGCCAACAACTACCCGGCATGGCTGACCGGTGGTTACGGCGACGAGTCCGAGCTCTGTCTCGCCGAGTGGATCGCCAGCCGCGGCGCCGGCGCCCGGGATCGCCTGGTCCTGGCCACCAAGGTCGGTGCCAGGCCGCGCCAGGCGGGCGACGGATCCGCCGAGGTGCGCGGTCTCGGTCGCGAGGCCGTGCTCGACCAGGTGGAGGGCAGTCTGCAGCGGCTCGGGGTCGACCATGTCGACCTGCTCTACGCGCACATCGACGACCAGTCGGTCGGCCTGGAAGAGACGGTGGGGGCGCTTCAGGAGGTCGTCCGTCGGGGCTGGGCCAGGGCGATCGCCGGGAGCAACCTGACCAGCGGACGGATCCGGCAGGCGGTGGCGGCCGCGGGCGACGGGCCGCGCTACACCGCCGTGCAGAATCGGTTCACGCTGCTGACACCCGGTGCGGCTGCGGACTTCGGGCGATGGCAGCGCGTCCTCGACGAGAGAGCGGAGGAGGCCTGCGTCGCCGAGGACATCGCGATGGTGGGCTATTCGACCCTGCTGCAGGGCGCCTACACCCGGCAGGACCGCCCGATCCCGGACGACTATCGGGGACCGGACGCCGAACCCGTCCTGCAGGCGCTGAACCGCATCGCGCACCGCCTCGGGATCGACGCCGGCCAGGCCGTGCTGTCCTGGCAGGCGCATCGCAGGGCCCGCGTCCTCCCCGTGGTGGGCGTGAGCAGCGTCGCCCAGCTGGAGAGCGCCCGCACCGGGATCATCACGCCGATGGGCATCTCCGACGCCGACGAACTGGACCGGCTGAGAGGAGCACGACGATGACGACGGAGTCCGCGCGGACCTACAGCATCGCCGAGGCCGCGGCGATGCTCGAGCTCGAGGCGGACACGCTGCGGTACTTCGAGCGCCGCGGGGTCATCCCGCGCCCGCACCGGGACGCGGGCGGACGGCGCGTGTATGCCGATCAGGACATTCATCTGCTCGAGGTGCTGCAGCACCTCCGCAAGACCGGCATGCCACTGGCCGACATCGCCGCCTTCACGCGACTGGTCGGGGCGGATCCGCAGGGTGTGCCCGAACGACTTGCGCTGCTCGAGGCTCACCGGGCGGCGGTGATCCGCCAGCAGGAGCAGCTCAGGAGATCGCTGCGGGTGATCGACCAGAAGATCCGCGACTATCGGTCCCGCATGGACGGCCTCGAGAACACTGCCCGCTGACGCCCGCAGCGGCCGGGCGGATCCGGGGGCCCGCCCCTCACGCACCTCACGGGACAGGGCTGAACGCGGCGAGCAGCCGATCGCGGAACGCGTCCATCCGCCAGATCGGGGCGTCGTCGCCCGGGCGCAGGCCCGGCGACCATCCCCAGCCGGCCGTCGCGGCGAAGACCGACGGATCCCGGGCGATCACGCTGACCGGCACGTCGTGCGAGGCGTCGGCGCCGCTGACGATCGCGGCCGGCTGGTGGTCGCCGAGCACGATGACCACCAGGTTCGGGTCGTCGACGTGACCGAGGAACGACAGCAGGGATCCGAGCGAGTACTGCACCGACTGGCCGTAGAACCGCTGCACGGTCTTCGGATCCTGCCACACCGTGCCGGCCGGCTCGCTCTGCGCGGGCTGCGGATCGTAGATCGAGCCGTCGCCGATCTTCTCCCACGGCACGAGCTGCGGCAGCGGCGCCCACGGCGTGTGCGAGGACACCAGGTCGATCTCGGCCATCACCGGGGCGTGCGGACCGGCGAGCTCGGTGTCCGCGAAGTGCTTGAGCGTGTACTGGTCGGGGATGCGGGCGTATCCGAAGATCGGACCCCGGTAGCCCACGTCCCGCGCGTCGACAAGGGTGCCGTAGCGGTAGAACGAGGTCCCGACGTCCCACGCGGCGGCGTCCGACGGCACGTCCGAGACCGTGCGCCAGCCGGCCCGGCCGAACGCGCGGGCCAGGGAGAGCCGGTCGCTCGCGACCACCTGGTCGTACGCGGACTGCGTGCCGGTCCAGACGCCGGTCTGCAGCGTCGCATGCGCGAGCCAGCTGCGACCGCCGAACGTGGGCGAGGTGAGCCAGGCGCTCCGCGACGTGTAGCCCTCAGCGGCGAGCATTCCGTCCCCGTCCCGCAGCACATCCGTCACGCCCGGCGCGATCCGCTCCCCCTCCAGCGCGACCCGGCCGTAGCTCTCCACGAAGGCGATCACGACGTCCTTGCCGCGCAGGCCTGAGAGCAGCCGGTCGGCCGGCACGCCCGCGAACGGATCATCGGCGACGTCACGGGCGACCGCGGCCCGGGCGGCGAAGACCTCGCCGGTCCGCGACACCGCGGTTCCGAGCGTGGTCAGCGAGGCGTCCGCCGCGAGGGAGACGTCCGGCCGGGGTGGCACGACGACGCCCGCGACCAGCCAGGCCGCGGTGACGGCGGCGAGGACGGTGCGTCCGCTCGCACGGGCGCGCACGAGAGCGGCTGTGTGCCGGGCGGCCCACGCGAGCCCTGCCGCGCAGGCGACCGCGGCGATCACGACCGCCGCCAGCGCGAGGTCCGTCAGGAACGGCCCGACCGCGTCCACGGCGACGCCGTACGCGTCGCCGAGTTGCGGCCAGTCCGTCGGGACGAACGGGATCCCGAGCGCCGCCCTGAACCCGCGGTCGATGGCGGCCAGCACGATCGCCGCCGTGACCAGCAGTCCGAAGGATCCGGCGAGCACGCGGGGCAGGATCCGGCCGGACACGATCACGAGCAGCAGCAGGATCAGCAGCGATTCGACCGGGACGCCGATCAGGCCGGCGGATCCTGCACTGCCTTCCGGGGAGGCGAGCAGCCTCGGCAGGAGCGGCACCACGATGAGCATCGCGATCGCCGCCGCGGTGACCGCGGGACGCGTCCGACGCGGGTCTACCTGCCCGGGAAGCGGCCGGGATCCGCGCCGGAGCAGCATGGTCAGGACGCTTCTGTGCGAGGGCCGGCCGCGTCGGGGCGGGAGGGGTCGCACCGGTCCGAGAGGGCGTAGCGCAGCAGCACGACGTCGCCGATCTGCTCGGTGCCGGCCAGGCGCGCGCGACGCGACGCCGTCCACGGGAAATGGCCGGTGCCGACCATGCGCGGCGCGGCGGACTCCCCCACGAAGAACGGCGCGACCACGAGCTGCAGCTCGTCCACGAGACCCGCTTCGAGGAACTGGGTGAGCACGCGCCCTCCCCCCTCCACCATGAGCCGGCGGACGCCCCGCTGCTCGCCGAGGTCGTCCAGGACGGCCGCCATCGTGACGCACTCACCGAGCCCGACGACCGTCGCGCGGTCGCCGAGGCGGCGGCGCAGGGCGGCGGCGCGGTCGGACGGGCTGTACACCAGCCGCGGAGCCTCGCCGAGCGTGAAGAACGAGGCGTCCGGGGACAGCTCGCCCGACGCCGTCACGGTGACCTTCGTCGGCGAATCCGTGCACCCGTGCGACTGCCGGCGTGCGCGGCGCGCGGCGTCCCGCACGAGCAGCCGCGGGTCATCGCGGCGGACGGTCGAGGCGCCGACCATGATCGCGTCGCTGCGCGCGCGCACCTCGTCCACGCGATCCAGGTCGTCCGCGTTGGACATCATGAGGCGGCGGGGCGCGGTGCCGTCGAGATAGCCGTCGATCGACATGGCGCAGCTGAGCGTGACGTAGGGACGTTCGTTCATGTCCTCCTCCGCCGGGCGGTGAGCAGCAGGAGAGCGCCGGGCAGCACTCCCACGAGTGCCAATACCCCGAACGTCGTCGAAACAGCAACGCCGGCCGCGGCCCCCAGCCCAGAGATCGCGAACGCCGCGCCGGCGGCCGCCTCCCGGGGCCCCCACCCGCCGAGGTTGACGGGGATCGCCGACGCCGCGAGCACGACGAGCGCGACCCCCGTGAGGCGCCCGCCGTCGAGAGGGACGCCGACCGCGACAGAGGCCACGAGGAACAGCGCAACGTGCGCCGACACGACCGCCACCGACGCGAGGATCATCGCGAGAAGCCGGCTGGGACGCGCCAGCACGGGGTGCAGCAGCCCGGCCTCGCGGCGCAGCAGCAGGTGAGCGCGTCGCAGCAGCGGGCGCGCGCGGGGCAGCAGCACGGCCACGGCGAACGCGAGAGCGACCAGGGCCGCGAGGGCCGCGGCGGCCCAGGCGAGGGGAACCAGCGGTGACCCGAACCCCCACGCCAGCAGGATCCCCAACGTCAGGACGATCTGCACGATCTGCCCGAAAAGACGCTCGACGGCGACGGCCCGTACCGCGTCGGCGGCACGCGTCTGCGCGCGGCCGTGCGTCCACGCCCGATGCACGTCGCCCAGCACTCCGGCGGGCAGCACCGCGTTGAGGAACTGCGACCGGTAGTAGGCCGCGAACGCCGCCGGCCGGCTCAGCGGCAGTCCGTAGCCGGCACAGACCACCTGCCAGCGCCACGCGGCCGCAGCGCTCGCGACCGCGGCGAGGACGAGTGCGGTCAGGACCGACGACGGCGAGACCGCGGCGAGCCCGCGCAGGAACGGGCCGGCGCCGACAGCCAGTGCTGTCGCGACGAGGATGGCGGCCGCGGCACCGATGCGGATCCCTGCGCGAAGCCGGGGTCGCTCCCGCCGCGTCGACGCGGTTGCGGCCACCCGCACCGGGGTTGTGCTCAGCGCGGCCATGCCAGCACATCCTGATGCGGCACGACGACGTGCAGCGCGCCATCCGCCAGCTGGGCGCGCCGGCGGGCCAGATACGCGTCGGCCTCTGCCTCGAGCTCCGGCCGCTGCTCGACCGCGGCGCCGACCCACCCCCGGAGCCACTCCTCGATCAGCGCACCGTCAGCGGGACCGAGCCGCCACGGCGTCGACGCCCGTTGCACGTGCCATCCGGCCTGGATGAAGAGGTCGCTGAGGAGCGGCACCGCGTCGGGACCCAGCATCCGCCGCCCGTCCGCCTCCCTGCGCTGATGGTCGTCGAAGGAGCGTCCGATCACCGCGTCGAGCGCGTCCGGGGGATCCAGGCGCACGCCGCCGGTCACCGACAGGCTGAGCAGTGCGGGGGAACCGGCGTGGACGCAGGCGTCCACGATGCGCGCGGCCTCCTCCCCCGTCACGACATCGAGCAGGGCCGACGCGATGACCGCCGAGGCCCCCGCGAACGCATCGGTCGGCAGGCCATCGAGATCCTCCACGATCACCGCGACCCGGATCGGCCGCCCGGATCCGTCCACGACGGCGCCGAGGTCGACGTGCTCCAGGATGTCCGCGTCGCCGTCGTGCAGCACCCAGTCCTGCGGGCCCGGCAGCAGCGGCGCGAGCCAGCGGGTCATCCCGCCGGTCCCCGCCCCGAGGTCGTGCAGCACGACAGGCCCGGGCGCCAGCCGGGCGACGAGCATCGCGGCCAGCTCGCGCGAACGTGCCGCGTCGTCCGCGGAGGCCCGCAGCGCGAGCCAGGGCGGGGAGGCCGTGGAGATGATGCTCATGATGCCTCCAGTGCTCCGGCCACCGCGCGCACCGTGTCGGCCCACGTCGGCAGCCCCGCTCGTGCGGAGCGCGCCTCGGCGCGGAGCCGCCTGCGCAGCGCAGGGTCGTCCAGCCAGGCGCTCAGCGCGGCGGCCAGCGCTGCAGGGTCGTCGGGCGGAACCAGCGCGGCGCCGCCGCCCGCCACGGTGTCGGGGATGCCGCCGGTCGCCGCGGCGACGACCGGGATCCCGCGGCCCAGCGCCTCGGCGATCGCCATGCCGGAGCTCTCGACCCGCGAGGGGGCGACCAGCAGCGCGCTGCGCCGGTACTCCCCCGCCAGCTCCGCTCCGCCGAGAACGCCGGCCAGCCGCACCCGGCCCTCGAACCGCTGGGCGTCGTGACGGATCGCATCCGCGAAGTCGCCGGACGCCGCGGATGCGCCGGCGATCGTGCACGTCCAGTCGCTGCGGGTCAGCCGGGCGAGGGCGTCCAGCAGGATGTCCTGTCCCTTGTGCGGAGCGACGACGCCGACGCAGAGCAGCCGCCCGTCGCGTGACGGATCCTCCGCCTCGGCCTCGTCGTGCTGCGCAGACTCGAGCGGCCCGACCTCCACGCCCGGAACGGCCACGGTCACGTGCTCGGGTCCCGCCAGCGCCCGCCGACCGAGTTCGGCGGCAGTCCATCTGCTCGTCACGATCACCCCGTGGGCCGTGGCGAACAGCTGTCGCTCGGCCGCCACGGTCCCCGCGCCGGCGTCCGGGAACGCGGCCGCGACCATGTGCGCGAGGACCAGGATCCGCAGCCGCGACGCCGCTTCGACGAGTGCCTCGACCGCGCACAGCCCCACGAGTCCGTCCACGAGCACGGTGGCGCCGCGCGGCAGTCCGCCGAGCGCCGCCGCCGTGTCGCCGGCACCCTTCACCGCCGCGGTCCGGACGCGCCAGCCGTGCGCGTCCAGGCCGTCGCGGACGTGCCGGTCGTACACGTTGCCGCCGCTCACCCGGACCGGGTCGTCGATCCCGTCGGGAACGAGGAAGACGATCTCGCGGACCGTCACATCGCCACCTCGTACGAGGCCCAGGCGATGTGCGACTCGTGCAGGGTGACGGCGATGCCGCTCAGCCGCGCGTCGCCGAGCCGGCCGTCGCGCACCGCAGTCACGAGACGGTCCGCGATGATCTGGCACAGGCGTTCCGTGGTCGTGTTCACGCCGCGCAGGTCCGGCTCGTCGTCCAGGTTGCGGTACGACAGGGCGCCGACGATCTCCCGCAGCACATCTGTCGCCCGCCCGATGTCGACGACGATGCCGTGCTCGTCCAGCGCGTCGGCGCGGAAGGCGGCGTCGACGACGAACGTCGCTCCGTGCAGCCTCTGCGCAGGCCCGAAGACCTCGCCGCGCAGGCTGTGCGCGATCATCAGGTGGTCACGGACGGTCACGGCGAAGGTCATGCGGCACTCCAGTCGATGGTCTCGCAGAGGGCGCCGGCGGTGCCGTCTGCGAGGGCGGCGGTGATCTCGGGCAGCCGTCGCCACGACGAGGTCGCGCCGAGCAGCAGGTCGAAGGCGGGATCCTCGAGGACCCGCAGCGCCAGCTCCAGGCGGTCCCGGGTGCTGCGCCGCGAGCGGCGGTTCGCGGCGACCGCGCCGACCTGGCTCGCGCGGATCGTCAGCCGGCGGGAATGGAAGTCGGCTCCGAGCTCGAGCGGCACGGCTCGCGCCCCGTACCAGCTGGCGACCACGACCTCCCCGTCCGTCGGAGCCGCGCGGAGGGCCGCCTGCAGTCCCGGCGCGGATCCGCTCGCCTCGATCACGACGTCCGCGACCGCGATCGTATCCCCGGCCTCGGCGAACCGCGCGCCCAGCGCCTCGACGACGGTCCGCTTGGCCGGATCGACGTCGACCACCGTGACCTCCGCGCCGGGGATCCCGCACGCGAGACGGGCGAGCGCGCCTCCGATCATCCCTGCCCCGATGACGACGACGCGGTCGCCCACGGCAGGGGCGGCGTCCCACAGCACGTTCACCGCCGTCTCGACCGCCCCCGCGAGCACCGCGCGTCGCGCGGGCACGCCGTCGGGAACCGGCACGAGTGCGGACGCGGGGACCACGAAGCGGGACTGGTGCGGGAACAGCGAGAACACGGTCCGCGCGCGCAACTCCGCCGGCCCCTCCTCGACCACGCCGACGTTGAGGTAGCCGTACTTGACCGGGAACGGGAAGGAGCCGGCCTGGAAGGGCGCGCGCATGCGCTCGCTCTCGGACTCCGGCACTGCTCCGCTCGCGACGAGCGACTCGGTCCCGCGGCTGATCCCCGTCCAGAGCGTCCGCACGAGAGCCTCGTCCGGGCCAGGAGCGGCCAGCGGTTCGGTGCGGAACTCGCCGAGACCAGCGTCGGTCGTCCACCATGCGGTCGCCGTCTTCCTGCGATCCGGGTGAACCTCAACGGCAGGCTGCGTCGTGTCACTCATGACTACCATGAACGTAACACGGAGGCCGGATGCGAAAGGTTCAGTTCCTGCCCTGGCTCTGGGCGGTCGCCGGGGTCGTGGCGCTGGGCGCGATCGGCACCGCGATCCCGCTGTCGATCCTCGGCTGGACGTCCGCGGCGGGCTACCTGCTGGTGTCATCGGCGCTGGTGTCGCGCGGGCTGCGCCGTCGCGGCAGCACCTGGTTCGGCGCGGCGAACGCGGTCACGGCCACACGCTCGATGCTGGTCGGGATCGCGACGGGCCTCGTCATGACGTCGTTCGGAGGTGCGGTGTCACCGGTTCCGCTCGTGCCGATCGTGGTCGTCGCCCTGGTCCTCGACGCGGTCGACGGCGCCGTCGCGCGACGCACCGGGAGCGTGAGCGAGCTCGGCGGGCGCTTCGACATGGAGGTGGACGCGTTCCTGCTGCTCGTTCTCGGCGTGCACGACGCGCGGTACGTGGGCTGGTGGGTGCTGGCGATCGGGCTCCTGCGGTACGCGTTCGTCGCTGCGGCCTGGGTGCTGCCGTTCCTGAGCCGCACGCTGCCGTACCGGTACTGGCGGAAGGTCGTCACTGCGGCCTGCGGCGTCGCCCTGGCTCTCGTCGCGGCGCAGGTGCTGCCGACGGCCGGGAACGTCCTCGTCGCCGCGGCGGCGCTCCTGCTGGTCGCCGAGTCGTTCGGCCGCGACGTGATCTGGCTCGTCCGGATGAACCTTTCGCGTCCCGCCCTCGTGTCACCCGATAAGGCGGAAGCCCGAGACGGAAGCAGGTAGCACCATGACGTCGACCACCCCTCCTGCGCTGCAGGTCATGCGGATCCTCAGCGTGCTCGCGCTGCTCGCGACGGGCGGCATCCATCTCTTCCTCGTCTTCGACGGGGTCGGCGGGGTGCTCGGCGTGATGTTCGTCCTCAACGCGGTCGCGGCGGTGGTGCTGGCGATCGGGATCCTGTTCCTCCGGGGACGGCTGCGGCAGGCGGCCACGGTGCTGTCGCTGCTGTTCCTGCTCGCGACGCTCGGCGCGCTGCTGCTCGCGCTCACCGTGGGGCTGTTCGGGATCACGGAGACCTGGACCTTCACGCTCGTGCCCCAGACCGTGGTCGTGGAATCGATCGGCATCGTGATCCTCGCGGTGACGACGGCCCTGGCCCTCCGGAAAGGCGCCGTGGCGCGCGTCTGATCGGACCCGGCCCCGATCACGCAGCCCCGATCAGGCCGCCGCGGTCCAGCCGAACCGGCGCTCGAGCACGCTCGCGACACGCGCGAACCGGCCGCGGTCGAGGGCGGCGGCCTCGCGCCGCACGCCGCCGACGTGCACGCTGTAAAGCTGGTCGATGTCCACCCAGCTCTCCCTGCCCTGCCCGTCCCATGGTCCGGATCCGAGGGAGAGGAAATCGCGGTCGCCGTCGTGCGACTTGCTGGTGAGCTTGACCGCGTAGACCCGATCCGCCGACTGCCTGGCGACGACGAGGACCGGGCGGTCCTTGCCCCTGCCGTCCCGCTCCGCGTACGGCACCCACGTCCAGACGATCTCCCCCGCGTCCGGCGCGCCGTCGCGATGCGGCGCGTAGGCCACGCGCAGGCCGCGGACGGATCGGGGGTCGAGCTCGACGGTCTCCGTGGACCCGTCGCGGCCCGGTGTCGGCCGGGACGGCACGACCACGGTCGCCGGGCCGGGCTTCCGAGCAGGCCGGAAGGTCTTCGCGATCGCGGTGGCGGCGGCAACGAGAGCGGACAGGATGCCGGTGCGATCGGAGGTCACACCCGACACCCTATCCGCGGCGGGTGGCGTCAGGAGGTGAGCGCGTAGCCCTCTTCGCCGTGGACGACCAGGTCGACGCCGGCGATCTCGTCCTCACTGGTGACGCGGAAGCCGATGGTCTTCTCGATCGCGAAGCCGATGACCAGCGCGACGAGGAAGGAGTAGACGAGCACGCCACCCGAGGCGAGCACCTGCACGATCAGGAGCCGGGCGTCGCCGCCGACGAACAGTCCCTGGCCGGTCGCGAAGAAGCCCAGGTAGATCGTGCCGAGGAAGCCGCCCACCAGGTGCAGGCCGACGACGTCGAGCGAGTCATCGAAACCGAGCCGGAACTTGAGTTCCACGGCGAGGGCGCAGACGCTGCCGGAGAGCGCTCCGAGCAGCAGCGACCAGCCGGGCGTCAGGTTCGCGCAGGCCGGGGTGATCGCGACCAGCCCGGCGACGGCGCCGGACGCGGCGCCGATCGAGGTCGCCTTGCCGCCGCGGATCCGCTCGACCAGGATCCAGCCGAGGATGCCCGCCGCCGCCGCGCCGAACGTGTTGATGATGATGAGGCCGACGCCGTCCATGCCCTTGGTCGTCCACTGCGCGCCGGCGTTGAAGCCGAACCAGCCGAACCACAGCAGGGAGGCGCCGAGGAGCGTCAGCGGCACGTTGTGCGGCTTCTGGATGCCCTTCTGAAAGCCGATCCGCTTGCCGAGCACCAGTGCGAGCGCCAGAGCGGCCGCGCCCGCGTTGATGTGCACGGCCGTGCCGCCGGCGTAGTCGATGAACTCGATGCCGCTCTTCTCGCCGAACAGCACGCCGCCGAGATGCATGATCCAGCCGCCGCCCCAGACCCAGGCGGCGATCGGGAAGTAGCCGACGGTGGCGAACACGCCGACGAAGATCAGCCACGGTCCGAACTTGGCCCGATCGGCGATCGCGCCGGAGATCAGGGCGACGGTGATCACGGCGAAGGTCGCGCCGTAGCCGACGGTCAGCAGCGCGACGTTGGAGCCCTTGCCGCTCGCCATCGAGGCGAGGCCGAAGTCTGCGAAGGGATCGCCCGCGAACTGCCCCGGGGAGGAGACGCTCGCCATCGACGAGCCGTACAGGATCCACAGCACGGCGACCAGGCCGATGGCGCCGAAGCTCATCATCATCATGCTGACGACGCTCTTCGCCTTGACCAGCCCGCCGTAGAAGAACGCGACGCCGGGCGTCATCAGCAGCACCAGGGCCGTCGCCGTGACTCCCCAGGAGATGTTGCCCGTTGCGTCCATGTTTCCTCGCTCCCACTGATCGCGCTGTGCGTTTCAGTGTGGCGAAGGCGTGTTTCGGGAGCGGGCGGTGTGTGTTGCGGGGGTGTTACGGGAACGAGCGGTTTGTGAACAGCGTGTTACGCGTTCGACTCCTGGACCGGCGTCTGCGCCTCGCCCGGAGCGCCGGCCGCCCGCAGCTCGGGATCCGAGGCGTGCGAGAGCGCGTTCAGCCGGGAGATCGCCCGCAGGTACTTCTTGCGGTAGCCGCCCCCGAGCATCTCCTCGCTGAACACCTGGTCGAGCGGACGGCCGCTGGCGAGGATCGGGATCTGCGCGTCGTAGGTGCGGTCGACGAAGGCGACGAAGCGCAGCGCCTCGGACTGGTCCGTGAGCTCGCGGACGTCGCGGATGCCGAGCGCGTCGAGACCCTCGATCAGCCGGATGTAGCGCGAGGGGTGCACCTGCGCGAGGTGCCGGATGAGGTCGTCGAACGCGTCGTCCGACACGGTCTGCGCCGGCTCCCGCTCGGAGAGGGCGCGGGCGTACTCCTCGGCGTCCAGGGTGACCGCGTGCCCGTCGAGGGCGCGCTGCCGGAAGTCGACGCCGTCGATCCTGATCGTCTCGAAGCTGTCCGACATCTGGTGGATCTCCCGCAGGAAGTCCTGCGCGGCGAACCGGCCCTCGCCCAGCGCGTTCGGCGGAGTGTTCGAGGTCGCGGCGAGACGTGTCCCTGATCCGACCAGCTCGCCGAGCAGCCGGGTCATCACCATCGTGTCGCCGGGATCGTCGAGCTCGAACTCGTCGATGCACAGCAGGTCGGATCCGCGCAGCAGGTCGACGGTGTTGCGGTAGCCGACCGCTCCCACGAGAGCGGTGTACTCGATGAAGGATCCGAAGTACTTCCGGCGAGCCGGCATGGCGTGGTAGATCGACGCGAGGAGGTGGGTCTTGCCGACGCCGAAGCCGCCGTCGAGGTACACGCCCGGCTTGGTCTCGGGCTGCTTCGGCGCACGGCGGAAGAGCCCCGCCTTCTTGACGGGCTGCGCCCCCTCGGCGAAGGCCAGCAGCCGCTGCTTGGCGTCTTGCTGAGACGGATACGCCGGGTCGGACCGGTAGCTGTCGAACGTGGCCTCGTCGAACTGCGGCGGGGGCACCAGTCCGGTCAGGAGTTCGGTGCCGGTCATCTGCGGCTGGCGGTCGACGAGGTGGACGACGCCGGAGTGGGCGGCCTGATCGGTCATGCGGATCCTGTGTCGAAGTCTTACCCCTCGGATGCGTGCGCGCTCCCGGGGTTCTAGTGTCGAGAAGACGGATCAACACTACGCCGTCGCCACCCCCGCATCCTGCGCACATCCTGCGTCGTCATCCTCCAGGGAGCCCACTGTGACCGTCGAGTTCGACACCTCCTCCGCTTCGTTCGCCGACTACGCCGAGCCTGGCCGCCTGGTCACCACGGACTGGCTCGCCGCACACCTGGGCGACGAAGGGCTCGTCGTCGTCGAGTCCGATGAGGACGTGCTGCTGTACGAGACCGGACACATCCCCGGCGCGGTGAAGGTCGACTGGCACACCGAGCTCAACGACCCGGTGGTCCGCGACTATGTGGACGGAGCCGGCTTCGCGGCGCTGCTGAGCCGCAAGGGCATCTCGCGCGACGACACGGTGGTCATCTACGGTGACAAGAACAACTGGTGGGCGGCGTACGCGCTCTGGGTGTTCTCGCTGTTCGGGCACGAGGACGTGCGCCTGCTCGACGGCGGACGGGATCGCTGGATCGCCGAGGGCCGGGAGATCACGACGGATCTCCCCGACCGCCCGGCCACGGACTATCCCGTCGTCGAGCGCGACGACTCGGTGCTGCGCGCATACAAGGAGGACGTGCTCGCGCACCTCGGCAACCCGCTCATCGACGTGCGCTCGCCGGAGGAGTACAACGGCTCGCGCACCTCGGCCCCGGCCTACCCGGAGGAGGGCGCGCTGCGCGCCGGCCACATCCCCACCGCGCAGAACGTGCCGTGGGCGAAGGCCGTCGCCGAGGACGGCGGCTTCAAGAACCGGGCCGAGCTCGAGGAGATCTACCTCGACGGCGCGGGGCTGACGCCGGGCGACGACGTCGTCGCGTACTGCCGCATCGGAGAGCGCTCGGCGCACACCTGGTTCGTGCTGAAGCACCTCCTCGGCTTCGAGAACGTGCGCAACTACGACGGTTCCTGGACCGAGTGGGGCAGCGCGGTGCGCGTCCCGATCGTCACCGGTGACGAGCCGGGGCGCCTCTGAGCATGTGAGAATGGCGGGGATGTCTGACTCCTCCGCCTTCGCACTTCCCGACTCGCTCGCAGAGATCCGCGACGAGTTCCTGGAGCTGCCCGAATCGGATCGCCTGCAGCTGCTGCTGGAGTTCTCGAACGAGCTGCCCGCGGTCTCCGACGAGGTCGCGGCGCACCCCGAGATGTGCGAGCGGGTCGCCGAGTGCCAGTCCCCGGTCTACATCTACGTCGAGCTGACCGACGGCGCCGTGACGATGCACGCGACGGCCCCTGCCGAAGCGCCGACGACGCGGGGCTTCGCGAGCATCCTGGCGCAGGGCATCGCCGGCCTCTCCCCCGAGGCGGTCCTGGCGATCCCGGAGGACTTCCCGCAGAGTATCGGCCTCACCCGCGTGGTCTCGCCGCTGCGCATCTCCGGCATGACCGGCATGCTGATGCGCGCCAAGCGCCAGGTGCGCGAGCGCCTCGCCGCCTGATCCCCTGCGCTAGTCGAGCGACACCGGAAGTCCGGTGAGGTTGTCGCGGAACTGCAGACCATCCTCACCGCGCACGAGTTCGAGGTCGCTGCCGACGGGAAGCCGCAGGATCGGAATGATCGCCGGCTCGATGTTCGCGACGGTGTTGAAACTCACCACGGTGAGGTTCGTCGCGTCGCTCAGATATCGCTCGTCGTCGATGGCCGAAAAGAACCGCCATCCGTTGTCGACGGCGCTGATCCCTGGTTCGCGCACAAGCCAGCGGAGCGGCGCGATCCCGTTCAGGACGTTCAAGGAGACGACGCTCGCCCCCGAATCCTGGACGAATTCAGGCGTTGTCATCAAGATACGACTCCATCCGTGCGATCAAGGGGGTGAACCCGATCTTCCTGGCCGAATCCAGCGCCGAGATCCCTGCCACGTTCGGTGACACGAGATCCAGGCCCGGTTGCGAGAACCAGAGGTCATAGAACTGATCGAGCGCGGACAACGGGAGTGCCAGCTGCGTCAGATACTCACTCGGCGTCCGCTTCCGATCGTCTGGACGGTTCGGATCCGCTCCCGCGCCGATCAGACGGCGAGTGAGTTCGATCGTCTGGGACGGATCCAGTGCCCGCCGGCTGAACAGCACGTGAAACACGTTCTCCTGCTCAAACCCGACGCCGTCCGCGGGCGCACCCTGATCGAGCAGAAAGGTGGTGATCTCGTAACGCGCTGCCGGATCCTCATTCGTCAGGGCGTGCAGCACCAGGGATTGTCCCCGGAAGAGCTTCTTCGCATCACCCCGCTTGTACGCCTTGCGGAACTCGGCGAATGATCCGGACCGCGCGGCCCCTTCAACGTCCACTCCGAGGTTCTCCTTCTCGATCATTCATTGCGATGGCTTCTGTTGCTCGACGGCAGCTCTGGTACGTAGTGGTTCGGGTTGTTGTACCAATCGAGGAACTCTTCCTTCGTCATCCCACCGCGCATGTAGAAGTCGTGCATGTACTCGTATTTCGCCCCGGGGATGTGTCCCATGTCCCAGACGTCCTTGCGGCTTTCCCCGGGCTTCCAGGTTATGACCTCGTTCGTCAAAGGGTCGCGAACCTTGCCGTCGTACGGCGGTGTTTCCCATGCGCGCTTCTCTGCGGCAGCCCAGACGTCTTCGACCACGCCCTTTCGGTAGCTCGGTCGCCCGCTCTGGTACGGCCGGGAGGTGTCCCACTTGGACTTGTCGACGACGTACGGCGCTGTGCCGTCAGGACGTTTGGGAACGTCCTTGCCTCCGTGGAGGAGGCGGTCCGCGGTGTCGCCGAACCGCTTGAACAACGCCTTCAGCTTCTCGACCAGCTCACCCAGCTTGCGGATCGCCGCCACCAGATCCGGGATCTTCTTCGAGAACTTCGCCGCCAACGCCGACACCCGCGTCGACGCCTGCTCGATCACCAACGGCGTCGCCAACCCCAGACTGAACACCAACTCCGCCGCATACGAGATCAGCGACCCCACCAACTGCGCCAAAGAATCCCGCACCAGATCATGCACCACCTGCACGATCGTCGACGCCATCTGCATCCCCGCCGCCATGCCATCCGCCCACGACGCCGCACCCTGCAGATGCTTCACCACATCCCGCTGAAACACCAGATACGCCCGCACCGCCGCACCATCCGCCGCGTCCAGATCCCCCAGCACCGTCGACAGATCCGACGCCGACCGCCGCAACTGCGCCCCCACATTCGTCCACGTCTGCGCGAACCCCGCCACCGCACCCGAATCCCCGGTCAGATCATTCAGCCAGCCCTTCAACGGCTGCAGATGCTCCATCAACCAGCCCAGACCCGCCGCGATCAACGACCCCAACGGATCCGAGACCGCCGCCACCGTGTCCATCACCGCACTGAACGCCGCGAACCCGCCCGCAACCCAGTCCCCCGACTTGATCGCCGAGACCAGCGCCTCCCCATCCTCCAACAAGAACGTCCCCTGCAACGGACTCGTCGTATCCACCGGCCCCGCCACCAACGGATTCGGCGGCGTCAC